>NZ_JBGCUM010000008.1:0-170908 GCF_054177665.1 Roseateles sp. P5_E8
TCGCCACGCTGCGCCCGGCCGCCGCGCCCAGGCCCGCCGCGCGCCGCGACCAGGCCGCCGAGAACCGCTCGGCGCTGGAAGCCCGCACGCTGCTGGCCATGCCCTGGGAGCCGCTGCTGACGCGCGTCGAGACCGCCGGCGCCGACGCCAAGGCCATTGCCTGGCTGGGCCTGGACGCCAGCGCCGGCCGCGGCGAGCTGCGCCTGGAAGGCTTGACGCCCGACAAGCTGCTGGCGCTGCAACTCGCCGAGCAGCTTGGCACGACGCCGGGCTGGGGCCAGGTCGTGCTGTCGCGCTTCTCGGCGGCCGAGACGGGCCTCACGGGCCAGCGCTTCGAGATCAATGCCCGCGTGGCGAGCGGAGGCGGCTCGTGAATCTGCCCGCACTCTTCAGGAAGCTCGGCGGCCCGGGCCTCGCCGGCCTCGCAGCGCTGCTGCTGGCGGCCGTCGCCCTGGTGCTGGGCCAGCGTTGGGACACCCAATCCGCCGCCTTGCAGGCCGAGGCCCGTGCGCTGCGCGCCAAGGCCAGGCCGGTGGCTATGGCACCGGCTGTGCCGGTCAGCGTGCAGCAATGGCAGGCGAACCTGCCCGCGGCGGCGCAGCGCCAGCAGCGGCTGGCCGACCTGCTGGAACTCAGCATTCGCCTGGACCTGAACGGCGCCCGCACCGAACACCGCCTGGCCACCAGCGAAGGCCTGGAGCGCCTGCGCGTGACCATGCCCGTCACCGGCAGCTACGCGCAGGTGCGCCGCTTCATCGGCGCCGCGCTGGAACATGACCCGGCGCTGAGCCTGGACTCGATCAAGTTGCGGCGCCTCAGCCCGATGAGCGCCGAGGTCGACGCCGAGCTGCAGTGGTCGTTGCACGGGAGGGCGCCATGAGCCGTGCACGGCCGTCCGAAACGGCTCAGCTCCCGCTTGGCGGGACAGCGCGAAGCGCGAAGGGTGCCTCATTGAACTCGCGGCACCTCGCCCTGGGCGGCGCGTTGGCCGCGACGCTGGCCGCCACGGCCTGGGTTGCGACGCGGCCCGACGCAGACGGGTCTGCGCCCGTCGTGGCCGCGCTGCCTGCTCGAAAGGCTGCGGCGGCATCGCCCGGAGCGCCCGAGGCCCCCAAGCCATCCGAAGCACGCCAGCCCTGGGTCGAGGCCAGCCCGGCTCAGCTCGCGGCCTGGCAACCGCCGCCGCCACCGCCTCTTCCCCCCGCGCCGCCGCCCGCCGCTGCACCGCCACCCCCGCCGCCGATGGCGCCACCCGTGCCCTATCAAATGATCGGCCGCGTCGTCGAAGGCGCAGGCAGCCAGGCCATCGAGGTCGCGCTGCTGGCCGGGCCGAACAAGGCGCTCAGCGTCAGGCGCGGCGACGTCATCGACGGCCAGTGGCGCGTCGAGCAGGTGTCGACCAGCGGCGTCAGCCTGACCTGGTTGCCGGCCAAGCTCCCACAGAACATCGCTTTCAAGGTCGTGCCATGAAGCAGCTCCTTCTCCTCCTAAGCGCCCTGCTGCTGACGGCCTGCGCCAATCCCGCGTTGCGCCAGGCCGAAGACCTTGGCCGCACCAACCAGTGGCCGGCCGCGTTGCGCGTGCTGGACGACGCCCTCACCAAGGACCCGAACGACCCGCAGCTGCGCGCCGCCCAGGTGCGCGCCCGCGAGCAGGCCACGGCCCGTCTCATCCTGCAGATCGAAGCCCTGCGCGGCGCCGGTCGCTGGGATGAGGCGCAGGCCCTGCTGAGCCAGCTCGGCCTGGCCGACGCCAAGCACCCGCGCCTGACCGCGCTGAGCGTGGACATCGAGCGCGGCCGCCGCCACGAGGCCCAGCTCGCCGCCGGCCGCGCCGCGCTGAAGGAGGGCCGCGTCGAGCGCGCCGATGCGGTGGCGCGCGAGATCCTGGCCGAGGCGCCCCAGCACCCCGGCGCACGCCTGCTGGCCAGCCAGGTGGCCCAGTCGCGGCCGCTGGAGACGGCTGTGGGCGAGCTGGGCCCCAACTTCCAGAAGCCGGTGACGCTGGAGTTCCGCGACGCGCCGCTGCGCCAGGTCTTCGAGGCGCTGGCGCGTTCCAGCGGCGTCAACTTTGTCTTCGACAAGGACGTGCGCGCCGACGCCCGCGTGACCGTCTTCCTGCGCGGGGTGACGCTGGACGAAGCGATGCGCGTCATCCTCGGCACCCAGCAGCTGGACCGCAAGCTGCTCAACGACAGCTCGGTGCTCGTCTTCCCCAACACCGCCGCCAAGCAGCGCGAGCACCAGGAGCTGATCACCCGCACGCTGTACCTCACCAACGCCGACGTGAAGCAGGTGCAGGCCATGGTGCGCACCATCGCCAAGGTGCGCGACATCCACATCGACGAGCGCCTGAACCTGCTCATCGTGCGCGACACGCCCGAGGTGGTGCGGCTGGTGGAAAAGCTCATCGCCTCGGTCGACCTGCCTGAGCCTGAGGTCATGCTGGAGGTGGAGGTGATGGAGCTGGCCACCGACCAAGTCGAAGCGCTCGGCCTGGACTGGCCCGACACGGTGCAGTTCGGCATTCCCAATGCCACTGGCCAGGTGCTGCTCAGCGCGCGCAACCAGTTCCGCGCGAGCGTGGCCAACCCGGCCATCGTGGCCAATCTGCGTGGCACGTCCGGCAACAACAACATCCTGGCCAATCCCAAGATCCGCGTGCGCAACCGCGACAAGGCCAAGGTCCACATCGGCCAGAAGCTGCCCGTCTTCACGACGACGACCAACTTCACCGGCTCCACGTCGGTGGCCGCCTCGGTCAGCTACCTGGACATCGGCCTCAAGCTGGACGTCGAGCCCACCGTGCAGCTCGACAACGACGTCGTCATCAAGATCGCGCTGGAGGTCAGCAACCTGATCCGGCAGGTCACCGGCCCCGGCGGCACGACGGCCTACGAGATTGGCACGCGCAACACCGCCACCACGCTGCGCCTGGCCGACGGCGAGACGCAAGTGCTTGCAGGCCTCATCAATGACGAAGACCGCAAGGCCTCGGCCGGCTTGCCCGGCCTGTCGCGCATTCCGGTGCTGGGCCGCCTGTTCGGCACCCAGACCGACACGCGCAACAAGACCGAGGTGGTGTTGCTCATCACGCCGCGCGTGGTGCGCAACCTGGCCGTGCCGGATGCGTCCCTCACGCGCCTGGCCAGCGGCACCGACGCCAGCCCCGGCGCCTTCTCCAGCCTGCTGCGCCGCGAGGCCCGGGCGGGCGTGGGTCTGGCCAGTGGCACGGTCTCTACCGCAGCGCCGTCAGCCGCCGCTCCCGTCGCGCCGACGGAGGCCACGCTCAAGCTGGACGTGACGCCACAGGTCGCGGTCGGCGGCGCGGTCTCGGTCGCGCTGAAGAACGACAGCGGCCTGCAGGTCAAGGGCGAACTGGAGTACGACGCCAGCCGCCTGGTGCCGGCGCAGCCGTTGCAAGGTGCCTCGCCGGGGCGCTATCCCATCGAGATCCCGCCTCGCGGTGACCGTGTCGTCGTGCTCCGCGCGCTGCCGGCGGCGGCAGGTCAGGTGCTCAACATCGGCTTGAGCGGGCTGTCGGCCAGCGGGCTCAATGGCGAGTCGGCGTCGGTACGCGTCGATGGCACCGGGCTGCTGACCGTCGAGGCGGCGAGGTAGTCGGCGATGCGGGTCAGGGGTTTCACCTTGATCGAGATGCTGGTCGTGCTGGCCATGCTGGGCGTGCTTGCGTCAGCCGCGCGGCCGCTGCTGGAGCTGTCGGTGCAGCGCACGCGCGAGCATGAGCTGCGCCAGGCCCTGCGCACGCTGCGCGAGGCGCTGGATGCCTACAAGCGCGCCGTCGAGGCCGGCAGCATCATGCAAGGCCCCGAGGACAGTGGCTACCCGGCGAAGCTGCAGTTGCTTGTTGACGGCGTGACGGATGTCAAGTCACCCAATGGCCGCAAGGTCTACTTCCTGCGCCGCCTGCCGCGCGACCCCTTCGCGCCAGCCGACTTGGCCGCCGCCGAGACCTGGGGCCTGCGCGCCTACGACAGCCCGCCCGATGAGCCACGCGCCGGCAAGGACGTGTTCGACGTGTTCTCGCGGTCGGACCGAAAAGCGCTGGACGGCTCCAAGCTGAAGGACTGGTGATGAAGCCCGGGATGTCAGCCCCCCGCCTGCGGGTACGCAACCGGCCCCCCGAGGGGGCGCGAGCCGGCCTTGGGACGGCCCGGCGCTCGGCTCGTCACGGCTTCACCCTCATCGAGCTCATCGTCGTCATGGCCATCGTCGCTCTGCTGGCTTCCATCGCCGCGCCGCGCTACTTCAACTCCCTGCAGAAGAGCAAGGAGACCGCGCTGCTGCAGTCGCTGACAACGATGCGTGACGCCATCGACCAGTACGCCGCCGACAAGGGCCGCTACCCCGAGTCGCTGCAGGAACTGGCCACGGCGCGCTACATCCGCGACGTGCCCGAGGACCCGCTCACCGCCAGCCGCGAGACCTGGGTGGAGCTGGCACCGCCCACCGACATGCAGGCCAGCGGCCACGTCTGGGACGTGCGCAGCGGCGCCTCCGGGCGCAGCGCCGATGGGCGCTTGTATGCAGACTGGTAGGGGCGTTCGCCGCCAAGGTGGCTACAGCTACCTCGCCGTCCTCTTCCTCGTCGCGCTGACCGCCGCCGCCCTGGCGTCGCTGGGCCAGGCCTGGAGCACCGCCGCCCAGCGAGAGAAGGAACGCGAGCTGGAATTCCGCGGTGGCGAGATCGCCCGCGCCATCGCGGCCTATGCCCGCGCCACGCCCAACCCGCCCCAGCAATACCCCAGGCGCCTGGAAGACCTGCTCGTCGACGGGCGCAGCTTCAAGCCCCGGCATCACCTGCGCCGCCTCTATGTCGACCCGTTCACCGGCGCGGCGGACTGGGAGCTGATGCCCGAGCCCGGCCAGCCCGATGCCTTCAGCGCGGTGCGCAGCCGGTCGGAACAGACGCTGCTGCGCGAGTTCGCGGCCGACGGCACGGCTGTGCGCATGGCCCATGACCTGGTTTTCTCGGCGCACGCCCAGGGCACGACTGCGGCTCAGGCGGGCGCCTCGGCACCGATGACTTTGCCGCCCGCATCCGCGGCGTCGCGTTAGCACGTTTTCCCTAGTTCAGGTTGCGCAGTGGCAAGGCGTCACAGAACCTGTCCCGCGTATAGAGGGTGGGCAAGTGTGTATTTAGTCACGCGGACCCCTCCAACAGAATCGGGTTCCCCGCAGGCCTCGCCTGCACAGGGGCTCGCCATTTTTCAACCCTTTGGCGGGCCACGTGRCCGCCCACCAGGCGCCGCGCTCCTGCGTTGCAAGATCAATTTGGCAAAGAAAGAGGGTATTTCGATGAAGAAGTTTGTGACCTCCCTGGCGCTCGCCGTATCGGCGCTGGCCCTGTCGGCAGGCGCCCACGCGGGCGTGCTGCGCACCACGATCACATTCGATCCGGTGGACACGTCGACGCTCTTTTTCCCGCCTCTCCTCGTGAACGGCGACGAGTTCTATCAAGATGGTCTGGCGGGCCACACGATGTGGTTCGACCCGTTCTCGAACTCTGCTGGTGCGATAGTCGGTGACCTCGTCGGTTCCATCCTGGACGGCGCCTGCTCCGACCTGCTGTGCCCGTCCAACAACCCAACCAACTACGTTGCGCTGCTCGACGATGCCGCCCTCGTATTCGGCGCGCTCGACGGCTTCACTTTCTCGGTGAAGAGCCTCAACGCCAGCTTCATCGGCAGCGGCGACCCGCTGCAGATCACTCCCGGCTTTGTGCGCCTGCAAGGTGTGCGAAAAGGCCTGTCGACGATTGCCACGTTCGCGCTCACCGGCCTGGATGGCGCCGGCCATCTGAACTTCGGCGCCATCAACACCGGCGCCTTCGGCAACTTGGAGTTTGACTACGTCTACGCCTATGGCTACGCGTGCCCTGCGCCGGGTGCCGGCAACACCTGCTCGGCCTTCTCGACCAACCGCGCCCAGTTCGCGCTGGACGACATCGTCATCGAGCATGTGCCCGAGCCGGCCAGCCTGACCCTGGTCGGCGTCGCCGGCCTCGCCCTGCTGGGTGCCCGCCGCCGCCGCGCCGCCTGACCCGACATCATCGAAAGGAATCACTCCATGAAGATGAAACTCACGCCCGCCGCTCTGGCGACGCTGATCCTCGCCTCGGGCCTGGCCACAGGCGCCTTTGCACAGGATCGCAAGACCTACATCGTCCAGCTGAAGGATGAACCTGCGGCCTCCTACCAGGGCGGCGTTGCCGGCTTGGCCGCCACGCAGCCTGCTGCGGGCGAGACCTTCAAGTACGGCGCTGCCGCCGTGCAGGCCTACGTCAACTACCTGGGCCAGCAGCAGAGCAATGTGATCTCGCTGGTGGGCAATGCGCCCGTGCTGGTGACCTACAAGGTCGTGTTCAACGGCTTTGCCGCGCGCCTCACCGAAGACGAAGCCCGCTCGCTGTCCGCCAACGGCCAGGTCGCGGGCCTGTGGCTTGACGAAGCCCGTCAGCTCGACACCATCTCCACCTCCAAATTCCTGAAGCTCAGCGAACCCGGCGGCCTGTGGTCCAAGACAGTGGGCGGCACTGCGGTGAAGGGCGAGAACCTGGTCATCGGCGTCGTCGACGGCGGCATCTGGCCCGAGAACCCGGCGTTCTTCGATCGCGTCGACGCCAATGGCGTGCCCACCAACAACCCGGGCGACACGCTGGCCTTCGGCCCGGTGCCTGCCAGCTTCACCGGCAGCTGCGAGACCAGCCCCGGCATCGACCCGGCCAAGCATTGCAACAACAAGCTCATCGGCATCAAGCACTTCGACGCCGGCTTCATCGCCAATGCACCGCCGCTGCACTGGACCGACTTCGCCGGCTCCGGCCGCGATTCGCTGTCCGGCGCCACGGGCCACGGCGGCCACGGTGACCACACTGCGTCCACGGCGGCCGGCAATGCCAATGTGCCCGTCACCATCAATCAGGCGCTGGTGGGCAGCGCTTCCGGCATGGCCCCGCGTGCCCGCGTGTCGGCGTACAAGGTCTGCTGGACCTACGTGAACGCCGCCGCCACCGACGGTACCGGCAGCCAGAACACCTGCTACACCTCGGACTCGGTGGCTGCCATCGACGCCGCCGTCGCCGACGGCGTCAACGTCATCAACTTCTCGATCAGCGGCTCGCAGACTACGGTCAACGACCCCGTCGAACAGGCCTTTTACCGCGCGTCGCTGGCCGGCGTGTTCGTTGCCGCGTCGGCCGGCAACAGCGGCCCTGCGCAGGCGGTTGCCCACATCAGCCCCTGGTTGACGACGGTCGCTGCCTCCACGCACGACCGTGCCTTTGCGGGCAGCGCCACCGTCGGCGCAACGACCTATACCGGCGGCTCCACAACCAAGACCGGCCTGAGCCCGACGAACATGATCCTGGCCGAGAACGCCGGCGTGGGCGGCGGCAATGCCAGCCTGTGCTTCAGCGCCGCGCCGCCCGCCGGCCAGGTGCTGCTGGACCCCGCCCTGGT
The DNA here is from genome assembly GCF_054177665.1 of Roseateles sp. P5_E8. Lineage (NCBI taxonomy): Bacteria > Pseudomonadati > Pseudomonadota > Betaproteobacteria > Burkholderiales > Sphaerotilaceae > Roseateles > Roseateles sp. P5_E8. The sequence goes on from NZ_JBGCUM010000008.1 coordinate 7,481, forward strand.
GGCCGGCAAGCTGGTCGTCTGCACCCGCGGTACCAACGCCCGTGTCGACAAGGGCCTGGCCGTCAAGAACGCCGGCGGCGTGGGCATGATCCTGTCCAACGCTTCGGCCGGTCAGACCATCGACAGCGACTTCCAGCCTGTCCCCAGCCTCCAGGTCAGCAACACCGATGGCGCTGCCATCAAGGCCTATGTGAGCGGCAATGCCAATCCGAAGGGCTCGATCGCGCTCGCTGTCATGACCACCAAGCCGGCGCCGATCATGGCCGACTTCTCGTCACGCGGCCCCAACGCCGGCGACAGCAACGTGCTGAAGCCCGACCTGACCGCCCCGGGCGTGGACATCATTGCCCATGTCACGCCGGCGCAGACCGAAGCGCAAAAGGACCAGATCGTCGCCGGCACGCTGGTGCCGCCGCCCGCCTGGGACAGCTACCAGGGCACGTCGATGTCCAGCCCGCATGTGGCTGGCCTGGCGCTGCTGCTGAAGCAGGCCAACCCGACCTGGGGCCCTGCCGCCATCAAGTCGGCGCTGATGACCACGGCCTACTCGACGCTGGACGACGGTCTGCCCAGCCCGCAGAACGGTCTGCTGCCCTGGGCCCAGGGTGCCGGCCATGTCGACCCGCAGAAGGCGGCCGATCCGGGCCTGGTTTACGACGCTGGCAAGAACGACTGGATCAAGTACCAGTGCAAGGTCAACAAGTCCGCCGTCATCCCGGCCAGCGACTGCACCACCATCGGCACGCTGGACGAGACCTACAACCTGAATCTGCCGTCGATCACGGTTGGCGCGGTGACAGGTGCCGTCGTCGTGAGCCGCAAGGTCACCAACGTCGGCGCTTCTTCGGCGACCTACAACGCTGCCTTCACGACGCCGCCTGGCTTCACGATGACCGTGTCGCCTAATTCGATGACGCTGGCCTCGGGCGAAACCAAGACGTTCACGGTCTCGCTGGCTCCGGCCGGCGCTGCCGAAGGCGTCTGGCAGTTCGGGCAGCTGGTCTGGAGCGACGGTGTGCACTCGGTGCGTTCGCCCATCCAGGCGAAGGCGGGCAAGGCGATCTCGGCACCTGCGGAGTTCACCGACACCAAGGGTTCGGGCAGCAAGTTGTTCACCGTGCGCACCGGCTTCTCGGGCCGTATGGGCGTGCTCAAGGGCGGTCTGAAGGACGTCACGATGGGCGCGGAGACGACGTTGTCCGCATCGGCTGTCAGCGGAGCGACGTTGGCCTCGCGCTGCTACGGCAGCAACAACTATGCGTCGATTGCCAAGTACAACTTCACCGTGCCGGCAGGTGCCATCGTGGCCCGTTGGGCGTTGCGCCAGGCCGATGTGAGCGGTGCGGGGGATGACCATGATCTGGTCGTCGTCAACATGAACGCCGCCTCCTACATCTACTCGGGCAATGACGGGTCGGATGAAGTCGTACAGATGGTCGCGCCCGCTGCCGCCAACTACCGCGCCTGCGTGCTGGCGTACTCCGGCGCTGCGCCGATCAAGCACAAGCTGTCGAGCTGGATCGTGATGCCTGGCGATGCGGGTGGCCTGAACGCGCTGGTGCCGTCGCAGGTCTACGCGGGCAGCACGGCCACGGTCGGCTTCAGCTGGACGGGCCTCGCGGCCGGCAAGCGCACGGTGGGTGGTGCCCACTGGCTGGATGCCGCGGGCAAGGTGCAGGCAACCACCGTGCTGCGCGTGTCCACCGATGGCAGCGTGCCGGTGCAGAACGTGCCGAGCAACATGCCCAGCAAGCTGGTGGACGCGGCCGTCAACCAGTAAGCCGCAACCGACGTCGCCGGGGCCTTGGTGCCCCGGGGCTAACAGGCCGCATGCCGCAAAGGGTGCGGCCTTTTTCTTGGTCGGCGGCGACTATTGCGCGCTTCGCAACGACGGTGTCGCCAGCAATTGGCAACGCCCGGCCACGCAGGTGGCGCCGGGGTCCTGCGTCATCGCGCAGTTGGAGCGCATGCCGCTGGCCTCCACCTCGCGTCTGTGCGCCTCGGCCTGGCGTGCGGCGAGGGTCTTCAGGGCTTCAGCATCCGTGCCTTGGGCAGACCAGGCCCAGTAGCCCGCCGGTCCGCCGCAGGCCTTGGCGCCGACCGGCACCGTGCGGCATTGCGTGTCGGTGCTGCAGCTGGCCGGGCCTATCAGCGTGCGCAGTTCGCCGGCCAGGCGTGTGGACTCGGCCACGGGCGCGGTGGCGGGTGGGCTCTGCGCGCAGCTGGCGAGGGCGATGCCGGCGAGGGCGGAGGCGAGGAGGCGGGGGAGTTTCATGGCTGCCATCGTGGGCCGGTCGCCTCCACTTGGCAACAACTAGGATGCTTCCATGCGTATGTGGCCGCCCCTGTTGCTGAGCCTGGCTGCTGCGGCGCCCGCCGTGCCGGCCGCCGATTGCCAGCCCGATGCCGAGGTGGCCACCCGCGCGCTGAACGCGCTGCGCGCCCAGGCCCAGCGCTGCGGCGACCGCCTGTGGCCGGCTGCGTCGGCTTTGCGCTGGCAGACGGTGCTGGGCGAGTCCTCCCGGCGCTATGCCGCCGAACTGGCCACGCTGGATCGGCTGGACCACACCAGCGCCAGCGGCGCCACGCTGCGCACGCGGCTGCGCGAGGCCGGCTATGCGATGCGCGTTTCGGGCGAGAACCTGGCCGGCGGCCCGGAGACGCTGGACGAAGCGCTGGCTCAATGGCTGGCCAGCTCGGGCCATTGCGAGAACCTGATGGCGCCCGACTTCGAGGACTTCGGCCTGGCTTGCGTCTCCGGCCCGGGCCGCCTGCAGCGCTTCTGGGTCTTGCAGCTGGCCGCGCCAGCGGGGCCTAGACCTAAATCCAGCCCAGATCGATAGCGCGCAGCACCGCCTGCGTGCGGTCGCGCACGCCCATCTTGGAGAAGATGGCCGAGCAGTGGTTCTTGATGACGCCCTCGCTGTTGCCCAGCAGGCTGGCGATCTCGGTGTTGCTGCGGCCGCTGGCCACCAGGCGCAGCACCTGCAGCTCCTTGGGGCTCAGCGGGTCCGGGTGGTCGGCCGCCGTGAAGGCGCGCTCGCCGCCCTTGGCCTCCATGCGCGTGGTGAGCGACGGGCGAAGCGCGGTGCCGCCGCCGTGCACGTCGCGCAGGGCCTGCAGCAGCGTGTCGGTGCTGATGGCCTTGAGCAGAAAGCCCTTGGCGCCGGCGCGCGCGGCCTCGTCGAAGGCGACGGTGTCATCGAAGGTCGTCAGCAGGATGACCGGCAGGCGCAGTGCCCGCGCGGCCAGCGCGCGGATCAGGCCGACGCCGTCCAGCCGCGGCATGCGCATGTCGGACAGGATGACGTCGGGCATGCTCTCGGCCGAGGCCGCAGCCAGCCACTCCAGCGCCTCGGCACCGTCGCTCGCCTCGCCGACGACCTGCAGTTCATCGTCGTGGAGCGCGAGCAGCCCTTTGAGGCCTTCACGCACCAGTTGCTGGTCCTCGACCAGCAGGATCTTGATCACACCCATCGCGGACATCTCAGCTCGATTCGAAACCCAGGGCCGGTGCGCGTCACGCGCATCTGCCCACCCAGTTCAGCCATGCGCTCGGCCATGCCGGAGAGGCCGTTGCCGAGCCTTCCTTCGTGCCAGCCTGGCGCGCCCCGCCCATCATCGTCGATGCTGACAGCGACTTGATCGCCATCGCCTCTCAGTTCCACCTGCACGCGCCGCGCGCCGGCATGGCGCACGCTGTTGGTCACCCCTTCCTGCACGCAGCGCAGCAGCGCGTGGGCTGCGCGGGGCCCGAGGTCGCGGGTGGCGTCGTCCAGCGCCAGCTCGATGCGCGTGCTGGCAATGCCCTTCTCGATCCCGTCTCTCAGGGCCTGCAACGCGGCGGACAGGTCGATGCGCTGCGAGCTGCGCTGCTGCGACACGGATTCGCGCACGTCGGCCAGCAGTTGCGCCGCCACGCCCTGGGCGCGGCCCAGCGCCTGACCGGCGCCGCCGCTGTCGGCCCGCGCCAGCAGCGCGCCGCCGAGCTGCAGCTGCAGGTTGAGCGCCGTCAGGTGGTGGCCCATCAGGTCGTGCAGCTCGCGGGCGATCTGCATGCGTTCGTTGTAGCGCATCTGCTCGGCCAGCAGGTGCTCGCCAGACAACTGCTCGGCCAGCACGGCCTGCAGCCAGCGGCGCTTCTCGGCCTCGGACGCCGCCATGCGCCCCAGGCCGAAGGCCAGGCCGTGCAGGCCCAGCATGGCGAACAGCATGCCGAACTGGTCCAGCCAGGCGGTCGTCGACGCGTAGACATAGATGCCGGTGTTCAGCAGCACCTGGGCCGCCGCAAAGCCCAGTGCCAGGCGGGCCGGCAGCACCACCGCGCCCAGCGCCGTGACGAGGAAGGGCAGGCCGGGCGTCACGCCGAAGGCCAGCAGGTCCACCAGCAGCAGCCAGGCCAGGCGCTGGTTCACCGGCAGGGCCGTCTGGCCCAGGCGCGCCAGGCGGAAGATCAGCGCGACGAAGGCCACCAGCAGCAGCACGCAGACGACCACCAGGCCGCGGTCGTTGACGTCGCCACCCAGCTGGCGCCAGACCCAGGCGGCCAGGCCGTCGTAGGGCTCCGTGCGCACGCCCAGCAGCGCGGAGCCGGCGCTGACCAGCTCCATCGCGCAGACCACCAGCGCCGCCAGCCGCAGCACGGTGCCGGGCTCGGCGAGCCGCGCAAGCAGCCTGTCGAACTTCGTCATTCGGCCAGCGCTGCGGAGATGACGCCGCCGCCCAGACACACGTCGCCGTCGTAGACCACGGCGCTCTGCCCCGGCGTGACGGCCCATTGCGGGTCAGGGAAGCGCAGCGTCAGCTGGCCGGCCGCGTCGAAAGCGATGCTGCAGGGCGCGTCCGCCTGGCGATAGCGCGTCTTGGCCGCGGCCGTGCCGGTGGCGGGCGCGCGGCCGGCAATCCAGCTCAGGTCGTCGGCCACGAGGGCCGGGCTCAGCAGCAGCGGGTGGTCGTGGCCCTGCACGGCGATCAGCGTGTTGCGCGCCATGTCCTTGGCGGCGACGAACCAGGGCTCGTGATGGCCGCCGCCCTTCGACGCCTGGCCGGGCGTCGCCGCCGATCCCTGCGCGCCTTTCTCCTTGACCCCGCCAATGCCCAGGCCCTGGCGCTGGCCCAGCGTGTAGAAGCTCAGGCCGACATGCTCGCCCAGCTTGYGGCCGCGCTCGTCCTTGATGGGCCCGGGCTGGTGCGACAGGTATTTGTTCAGGAACTCGCGGAAGGGCCGCTCGCCGATGAAGCAGATACCGGTCGAGTCCTTCTTCTTCGCGTTCGGCAGCGCGATCTCGGCGGCGATGCGGCGCACCTCGGTCTTGGGCAGGTCGCCGACCGGGAACATCGTCTTGCTGAGCTGGGCCTGGCTGAGCCGGTGCAGGAAGTAGCTCTGGTCCTTCAGCGGGTCCAGGCCCTTGAGCAACTGGAACTCGCCATCGACTTCGCGAACGCGTGCGTAGTGACCGGTCGCGATCTTCTCGGCGCCCAGCCGCATCGCATGGTCCAGGAAGGCCTTGAACTTGATCTCGGCATTGCACAGCACGTCGGGGTTGGGCGTGCGGCCGGCCTGGTACTCGCGCAGAAAGCTCTCGAAGACGCGGTCCTTGTACTCGGCCGCGAAGTTGACGTGCTCGAGGTCGATGCCCAGCACGTCGGCCACGGAGGCGGCGTCCAGGAAGTCCTGGCGCGTCGAGCAGTACTCGTCGTCGTCATCGTCTTCCCAGTTCTTCATGAAGATGCCGATGACCTCGTGGCCTTGTTGCTTCAGCAGGTGGGCGGTTACGGCCGAGTCGACGCCGCCGGACAGGCCGACCACGACACGGTGCTTCTTGTTGGAGCTCATCCGCGCGATTGTCCCAAACGAGCCTTCATCCGTGACTCGACCGGTTTTTGCACCCGCATCCTGTCAACGACCGCCGGCGGCCCGGCGGTCCTCGCGCGCTGGACGCTCAGCCAAAAAAAAGGGCGCTCATTGAGCGCCCTTCTCGGTGCCGGACAAAGTCAGGCGTGGCACACGCTCAGGGCGTGCAGCGGTACAGCGTCACGTCATCCAGATACCAGCCGAAGGTGCCGCCGCAACCGTCATTGCCCAGTTCGAAGCGCAGCTTGACCTTGTCGTTGGGCTGCGCATACGGCGCGAGGTTGATGATGGAGCGACCCCAGGACCCGTTGACGGAGCCGTCGTCCGAACCCGAAAAGCCGGGCTGGCCTGCTAGCGGGTTGGTACTGCCTGCTGCGGCCGAGGCCAGCGTCGTGTTGTACGGGTTGTAGATGAAGTCGGTCGGCTTGACGACCTGCCATGCGCCGCCGTTCACGCTGATCTTCACGTTGCCACCGTCGAAGCCGGCTTCCGTGCTGACCCAGTGATCGAATGCCAGACGCAGTGTGGTCGCGCCAGCCGGGATGGTGATCTCCGGGCTTTCCAGGCGTTGCAGGCCGCTTTCGTCGCCACCGGGAGAACAGGTTCCGCCGGCGATGTCAGCAGCGTAGATGGCATAGCCCGCGCGCTTGCTGGGCAGGTTCGTCACGACTCCCCAGTCCCGCGCGGTGAAGTTGCCGCCCGTGACGCCGACGTGGGCGATGGACCATTTCACGCCGCTGCGCTTGCCGCCTTCGAAGCTGTCCGACATCAAGGCCGTCGGGGCACCGGTGGGGCACAGCGCCGGCGGCGCCTTGGCCAGCAACGGCTGGAAGCTGCACTGGCTCGGCGGTGAGCGCAGTTCCACGGCGGCGACCATCTTGGTCACCTGCGCACAGTCGTTCGCGTTGATCACCTCTCCCGAGATGGCGCCGGTCTTGAGATCGTTCAGCGCCGTGCCGGTCAGGTCGCGGCAGGACTGCTCCAGCGCGTCCGCGTGATCCGCAAAGCCGCTGGCCGGGCCTTGGTAGACGCTCTGTGCACGGTAGTACAGGTGCGCCGCCTTGGTCAGGCCGATGCTGGTGATGTTCTGGCCGTTGTAGCTGCCACCGTCGACCAGCAGCGCGTAGCCGTGGTTGGGCACGCCGGAGTTGCCATGCACACCGCCGCTGTCGCCCGCTTCAGTGTTCGGGCCGCAGCTGTACTGTCGGTCGGACACCTTGCCGGGGTTGCCGTAGCAGGTGGGGTTGTACATGTCGCGCAGGGCGCCGGTGAGCCCGGGCGCCGTGGAGTCTTCGCCCAACAGCCAGCGGACCGAACTGTCCGAACCGGTGCCGCCTCGCACCATCGACGCGGTCACGGTGCTCACCTGAGCCTTGATTGCCGTGCCGTCGCTCTGCGTCACCGACAGTGCCGGGATGGTGACGGTGGCGTCGACCCCACTCATGCCGGGCGGCACCGTGCCCGCCGCGTTGTTGCCGATGATGACGCCGATGGCGCCGTTCAACTGGGCGTTCTTGGTCTTCACCGCGAAGCCGCAGGCGCCACGGTCCATGTAGGCGATCTTGCCGCTCACGGATGCTGCATTGGCAAAGGGCGTTTCGCAGCCGTCGTTCCCGGTGCCGACGCCGTCGTTGACCACCACCACGTTGCTCGCGACGGAGAAGATCTGCGGCCCGAACGCCGCGGTGCCGCCGCTCTTCACGCCGGCGATGGCAGCCGGTGCGGTGATATTGATGGACGGGCTGTTGGGCGTGTAGACGGTGCAGGCGCCGGGCGTGCGCATCGCGTCAGGCGTGTCACCACCCCGGCCGTTGAGGCGGTCGACCGTCTCGCCCCAGATGTCCGAGTAGGCCTCGTTCAGTGCGCCGGGTTGCCAGGCATAGATCAGGCCGTGGGTGTACTCGGTGTAGGCATGGCCCCACTCGTGCGCAGTGACGTCGTCGGTCGTGAGGCCCGGGCAGAAAGAGATGAACGTACCGTTCCACGACGCGTTGGGGCAGCGGTTGCCGCGGTTGAAGATCGAGTCCATCGTCGCGCCCTTGCCGTCGTAGGAGTCGCGACCGAAAGCGTTCTTGAACAGGTCGTAGATATCAGACGACGCGGCGATCATGTTGTCCGCCTCCACAGTGCCGGTGGGGAAGGCCTGGCCTTCGACCCAGAACGGCGTGTTCGGATAGTTGGGGCCGGGTGCAGTGGCGCCCTGGGCATTGAAGGCGCGACGGTTCTTGGCGTCGTGGATGCCAGCGATCTGGTCGATCACCTTGCCGGTGTGCGCATCGACGTAGACGAAGCTGCGCACGTCCACGCCGTTGCCGACGACGACCTCCCAGGCCAGGTGGTTGGCGCCCTCGACGCCCTTGGCCAGGCCTGCGCGGTAGATCATCAGCGTCGGCTTCGCGGCTGTCAGCTTGGCAGGGCGGTCCAGATCGGCCGTGACACGCGTGACGGCGACCTTGGCCGCATCGTCGGCCGAGCGGTTGGGCGTGGTGTCGACCGTGATGCCGGGCACGAACGTGCCGTTCGCCACCACCAGGTTGTCCGACGCGTCGTAGTGCGTCTTCAGTTCGGCGCCGAACACCGGCAGGCCGCGATAGAACTGCTTGTGGCTGATGTGTGTGCCGCCCTGGCGATCCTTGGTGATGCGGGCAGCACCGAGCTCCTCGTCGACGTTGCTGATGCCGAAGAGCCCGCCGTAGCTGCGCAGGAACTCGACGGAGCCGGCGTTCCGGGCGGCATCGTTCATCGGCCGACCGCGGCTCTGTTCGGCCATCTTGGCAGCACCGCTGCTGCGGGGCAGCCGCACGAAACGGGCAGCACCCGTGCTGTCATGCAGGGCCACCTCCGGCGTGGTGCCGGTGTCGGCGGCGACGCGCGCAAGGGCGGCGCGCTGGCCGGACAGGCCGGGGCGCTCCTGCGCCTGGGCAGCAAACGCCAGGCCCATCGACAGGGCCAGCAAGGAAAGGCGCATTGAATTCCGGGTCATACACACTCCTGTGCGCGGCGGTCGGCCGCTCAACGGTGACAAAGGGGCAGCTTGCCGAGGGATCGCCTCGGCGCAGCAGGCCGGTGGGTTGGGTCAGGCGCCGTGGCGGCGACGGGCGACGGCAAGGCCGGCGAGGGCCAGGCCGACGAGGGCCGCGCTGGCGGGTTCCGGCAGAGCGCCGCGGGTGCCGACAGTCCCGACAGTCAGGTTGTCCAGGCTGGCGTAGAGCGATGTGCCGGGGCCGCTGATGACCAGACTGGTGATGAAGGCGTCCGAGATGAAGCCGCGGTAGCTGTCCGACTGCATCGTGGGCGTGAAGCTTTCGGTGGTGCCGTCGCTCAGCAAGAGGCTGATCGAGACCGACTGGAAGTCGTCAGAAAGATCGGTGGCGAAGAAGTTCGCGCCGATCGCCTTCACGTTGCCGCTGGTGAAGTTGATGGTCAGGGCATCGTCCTCCTGGCTGGCGCTCACGAACTCGCCCGAACCGTAGATGCCCTGGGGGGAAGAGAAGCTGTACGAGTAGACGCCGTTGCTGAAGTCCGGCGACGGGGCCTGGTCGAGGCCATCGAAGTTTTCTGTGTAGGCCCCCGGCATCAACTGCCCGAGAAAGGCTGCAGAAGTGCTGTAGATCGCTGGGGCTGCCGACGCGGTGGCCGACACGGCCGCTAATGCCAACGCAGAAAAGAGGTGGGAAATGGACTTCATTCGAGTTCCTGGATGAGGGTGGGTGCATGCCGATGGGCGCGGGCGATGGTTCCATGCCCCGCGAGACATGCGCACCCTTAAAAGTCGGCAAGCATCCCCCCTAAGCTCGTGAGGTCCGCCCTCTGTCAGGTCGCTGCTGCATCGCTGCAGCTCAGCCGCCCGGCTCAGCGATCGGCTGCGACAGGCGCCCCTTGATCCAGCACGAAGGTGGCGAGGTAGGCTGCCTTGTCGACCGGCTTGCCAGAGATCAGTGGCGGCTCAATGGCGGTCAGCGCCAGTTCGAAATCGCCGATGCGTGCTGCCCGCGGTCCGCCCATGGCGGAGTGGAGTTCCAGCTGCTCCTTGGCGCCGCCGGCGCGTCGCCACCAGACCCGCGCCACCGCACGGCCTGCCACGATGCATTGCTCCCCTTTGGCGCAACGGGAATCGGCCACGACACCGTCGAATCCCACCTGCACCGCCAGGCCCGTCAGCTGCGCGGTGCCGCCAACAGGCAACGTGAAGGGCTTGCCCGGCTCGATGTTCAAGGGCTGCCTGTTATCGACGGCAGCGCATGCGGTCCACATCAGCGAGGCGGCGATCATCAGGGCGGCTGGTCTCATGCGTCGTTCCCGCGATGGCGATGGGCAGTTTCAGTATGGCAGGCAGCCGGACGCAGTCGGATCAGCGTGAGCGTTGGGATCCGTCCTCAGCCTTTCACGAGCGGCTGCTGCAGCGACTCATGCGCGAACACCGCATCCAGCGGCAGCCGCCGCCCGGCCGCGTGGTCGCGCACGCACTGCAGCACCAGCGGGCTGCGGTGGCGGTCCGTACAGGCGGCCAACTCGGCCTCGCTCAGCCACAGCGTGCGCTTGATGCCCTCATCCAGCGCGCGGCCGGCAATCTCTTCGCCGACCGTCCCGCTGAAGGCCAGCCGCACATAGGTCACATCCTCTAATCGCGCCGGCCGCAGGAAGCGGGCGAGGTAGACGCCGAGAAAGGCCTCCGGCTGGAATGCCCGAGCCGTCTCCTCGAGCACCTCGCGCACGACCGCCTCCATGGGGCTTTCGCCCAGCTCCAGATGGCCTGCCGGGTTGTTCAGCATCAGGCCTTCGGGGGTTTCTTCCTCGACCAGCAGATAGCGCCCCTCGCGTTCAATCACCGCCGCGACCGTGACGCTGGGGCGGAACCTGTCTGTGGCAAGCATGCTTCTTCCTCTCGCAATCCCGCTCCGGGCGGACCCGGGCATTGTGTAAGCTGCCACGCAACCCCTGCCCCCGGAGGAGATCCATGCAGATTGGCATCCCGCGCGAACGCGCGGCCGGAGAGACCCGCGTGGCCGTCACACCTGAGACGGCCAAGAAGTTGAAGGCCCAAGGCCACACGTTGCGCGTCGAGAGCGGCGCCGGCGTCGCCGCCAGCGTCACCGATGCGGCCTATGAGGCGGTCGGCTGCGAGATCGTCGACCAGGCTGCGGCGCTGGCCAGCGAACTGGTGCTGAAGGTGCGTGCACCCGGTGCCGACGAGCTGGCGCTGATGAAGCCCGGCACGGCCTTGGTCGGCATGCTCAACCCCTTCGACCGCGAGGGCCTCACGGCGATGGCTGCGGCGGGCCTGACCAGCTTCGCCCTCGAAGCCGCGCCGCGCACGACGCGCGCCCAGAGCATGGACGTGCTGTCCAGCCAGGCCAACATCGCCGGCTACAAGGCCGTGATGATCGCGGCCGACAAGTACCAGCGCTTCTTCCCCATGCTGATGACTGCGGCCGGCACCGTGAAGGCGGCGCGCGTCGTCATCCTGGGCGTCGGCGTGGCGGGCCTGCAGGCGATTGCGACTGCCAAGCGCCTGGGCGCCGTCATCGAGGCCAGCGACGTGCGGCCCTCGGTGAAGGAGCAGGTCGAGTCCCTCGGCGGCAAGTTCATCGACGTGCCTTACGAAACCGCCGAGGAGAAGGAAGCGGCCGAGGGAGTGGGCGGCTATGCACGCCCCATGCCGCAGAGCTGGCTGGACCGGCAGAAAGCCGAGGTCGCCAAGCGCGTCGCGGCGGCGGACATCGTCATCACGACGGCGCTGATCCCGGGCCGCGCCGCGCCGGTGCTGGTCACGGAGGAAATGGTCAAGGCCATGAAGCCGGGTTCGGTGCTGGTCGACATCGCCGCTCCTGCGGGAGGCAACTGCCCGCTGACCGAAGCCGGCAAGACCGTCACCAAGCACGGCGTCGTCATCGTCGGCGAGACGAATTTGCCGGCGCTGGTCGCGGCCGATGCATCGGCGCTCTACGCCCGCAACGTGCTGGACTTCCTGAAGCTCGTCATCACCAAAGAGGGCACATTCAACGTGCCGCTGGATGACGACATCGTCGCGGCCTGCCGCGTGACCCAAGACGGTCAAGTGACCCGGAGCTGAAGATGGAAATCGTCGACCACACCATCATCAACCTGATCATCTTCGTGCTGGCCATCTACGTGGGCTACCACGTCGTCTGGACGGTGACGCCCGCGCTGCACACACCGCTGATGGCCGTCACCAACGCGATCTCGGCCATCGTCATCGTCGGCGCCATGATGGCCGCGGCGCTGACCGAGACGCCGTTTGCCAAGGGCATGGGCGTGCTGGCCGTCGCGCTGGCGGCGGTGAACATCTTTGGCGGCTTCCTCGTCACGAGGCGGATGTTGGAGATGTTCAAGAAGAAAGAGAAGAAGGCATCGGCGGCGGAGGTCAAGCCATGAGCATGAACCTCGTCACGCTGCTCTACCTCATCGCCAGCGTCTTCTTCATCCAGGCGCTGAAGGGCCTGTCGCATCCGACGACATCCATCCGCGGCAACCTCTTCGGCATGGTCGGCATGGCCATCGCGGCCTTCACGACAGCCGCGTTGATCGTGAAGCTCGCCGGTTCCGGCTTGGGCCTGGCATGGGTGCTACTGGGCCTGGTCGTTGGCGGTGGCTTTGGCGCCTGGAAGGCCAAGACGGTCGAGATGACCAAGATGCCCGAGCTGGTGGCCTTCTTCCACAGCATGATCGGTCTGGCGGCGGTGGCCATCGCGGCGGCGGCCGTTTACGAGCCATCGGCCTTTGGCATTGCGCCGGCACTGGACGCCGCGCTGGCCAGCATCGCGCCGGAGGACGGCTCGGCGCCGCGCCTGCTCGCCACCATCCCTGGTGGCAACCGCATCGAGCTGGCGCTTGGTGCATTCATCGGCGCGGTCACGTTCACCGGCTCCGTCATCGCCTGGGGCAAGCTGTCGGGCGGATCAAAGTTCCGCCTCTTCCAGGGGGCACCGGTGAGCTTCAAGGGCCAGCATGCGCTGAACGCGGCACTGGGCCTGGCGGCTGTGTTCTTCATCTTCGGCTTCTGGCACAGCCAGAGCGCGCTGGACTTCTGGCTCGTCGTGACCCTGGGCTTCGTGCTGGGCGTGACGCTCATCATCCCCATCGGTGGCGCCGATATGCCGGTCGTCGTCAGCATGCTGAACAGCTACTCCGGCTGGGCGGCGGCGGGCATCGGCTTCAGCCTGAACAACGCGATGCTGATCATTGCCGGCTCGCTGGTGGGCAGCTCGGGCGCGATCCTGAGCTACATCATGTGCAAGGCGATGAACCGCTCGTTCTTCAACGTCATCCTGGGTGGCTTTGGCGGCGAGGCCGGTACGGCCGCCGTGGGCGACGGCAAGGCCCGCCCGGTCAAGAGCGGCAGTGCCGACGACGCCGCCTTCGTGCTCGGCAACGCCGAGAGCGTCGTCATCGTGCCGGGCTACGGCCTGGCCGTGGCGCGCGCCCAGCACGCCGTGAAGGAACTGGCCGCCAAGCTCACCGAGAAGGGCATCACCGTCAAATACGCCATCCACCCGGTGGCCGGCCGCATGCCGGGCCACATGAACGTGCTGCTGGCCGAGGCCGARGTGCCGTAYGACCAGGTCTTCGAGATGGAAGACATCAACGGCGAGTTCGGCCAGGTCGACGTGGCCATCATCCTGGGCGCCAACGACGTCGTGAACCCGGCCGCGCATGTCAAGGGCAGCGCCATCTACGGCATGCCCATCCTGGAGGCCTACAAGGCCAAGACCATCATCGTCAACAAGCGCTCCATGGCCGCCGGCTACGCGGGCCTGGACAACGAGCTGTTCTACATGGACAAGACCATGATGGTGTTCGGCGATGCCAAGAAGGTGGTGGAGGACATGCTCAAGGCGGTGGAGTGAAATCAGGTGCTGTCCCCTAAAAGGCGCTATCGAATCCCCTGACCCGTCCGCTGTCAGCCTTCGGTCAGAATCGGCGCCAATCAAGAATGAAGGAGACAAGGCCATGGAGCCCATCTGGCTGAAGCAATACCCGGCCGAGGTGCCGCGTGACGTCAACGTCGCGCTCTATCCGAGCCTGGTCGACCTGCTCGACACCTCGTTCAAGAAGAACGCCGCCAAGCCGGCCTATCTGATGATGGGCAAGAGCCTCAGCTTCGCGCAGGTGGACGAAGCCTCGCGGGCGTTGGCCGCCTATCTGCAAAGCCTCGGCCTCGAGAAGGGCGACCGCGTCGCGCTGATGATGCCCAACATCTTCCAGTACCCGGTGGCCGTGGCCGCCGTGCTGCGGGCCGGCTACGTGGTCGTCAACGTGAACCCGCTGTACACGCCGCGTGAGCTGGAGCACCAGCTCAAGGACTCGGGCGCCAAGGCCATCGTCATCATCGAGAACTTCGCCTCGGTGCTGCAGCAGGTCATCAAGAGTGTTCCGACCAAGCACATCGTCCTGGCGGCCATGGGCGACATGCTGGGCCTGCTCAAGGGCAGCATCGTCAACTACGTCGTGCGCAAGGTGAAGAAGATGGTGCCGGCCTTCGAGCTGCCGGGCGCCGTGCGCTTCAACGACGCCCTCGCCAAGGGCCGCAGCCTCACCTACAAGGCGCCCAAGCTGGGGGCCGATGACATTGCCGTGCTGCAGTACACCGGTGGCACCACGGGCGTGTCCAAGGGCGCCGTGCTACTGCACCGCAACCTGGTCGCCAACATCCTGCAAAGCGAGGCTTGGTACCAGCCGGCCTTGAAGAAGCTGCCGCCCGGCGAGCAGGTCGTCACCATCTGCGCGCTGCCGATTTATCACATCTTCGGTTTCAACACGAACATGATGCTGTCCATGCACATGGGCGGCGCCAACGTGTTGATTCCGAACCCGCGCGATCTGCCGACCATGTTCAAGGAGCTGTCGCAGCACCGCTTCCACAGCTTTCCGGCCGTCAACACCCTCTTCATGGCCATGGCCAACCATGCCGACTTCGGCACGGTGGACTGGAGCAAGCTCGTCATCTCGGTGGGCGGCGGCATGGCCGTGCAGCAGGCCACGGCCAAGCTCTGGCTGGAGAAGACAGGCTGCCCCATCGTCGAGGGCTACGGCCTGTCCGAGACCTCGCCGTCGGCCACCTGCAACCCGACCGACAGCACCGCCTACAGCGGCACCATCGGCCTGCCCATGCCGCTGACCGAGCTCAAGCTGCTGGACGACGACGGCAACGAAGTGCCGCCAGGCCAGCCCGGCGAGATCGCCATCCGCGGCCCGCAGGTCATGGCCGGCTACTGGCAGCGGCCGGACGAGACGGCCAAGGTCATGACGGCGGACAACTTCTTCCGCACCGGCGACATCGGCACCGTCGACGAACGAGGTTATTTCAAGATCGTCGACCGCAAGAAGGACATGATCCTCGTCAGCGGTTTCAACGTGTATCCGAACGAGGTCGAAGACGTCCTCACGCAGATGCCCGGCGTGCTGGAGTGCGCCGCCGTCGGCGTGCCGGACGCCAAGGCCGGCGAGGCCGTGAAGGTCGTCATCGTGAAGAAAGACCCGAATATCACCGAGGCCGATGTACGGTCCTATTGCGAACTGAACCTGACCGGCTACAAACGTCCCAAGATCGTCGAGTTCCGCACCGACCTGCCCAAGACCCCCGTGGGCAAGATCCTGCGCCGCGAGCTGCGGGACAAGACCTGATCGCCGTTTCTTTGTGACGAGGCCTGCCGGCGGTGATCCCGTCGCGGGCGAGGCTCCCCAACGTGCTCGATTTGCTGCATTCCAAAACCGAGGCCGGGCGCGCTGAAATCCGCGCACGTGCCCTGCCTTTGTCGCGCGCCGCGCGCAACCTGCTGCTGGTGCTCGACGCGACCAAGCCCGCCGGCGAGTGGCTGCGCCTGGTCACCGGGGCGACCGAGGCCGATCTCGAAGCGCTGCGCCAGCAGGGCCTGATCGTGCCGCAGGCCGGTTGGGCGCCGCAGGGCGCGGCTCAGCCACCAGCGCCGGCCCAGCCACCCGTGGCAGCACCGGCGCCCAGCGTTGCAGCTCCGCCAACCGCGCCTGCGGCTGCTCCTGCAGCCGGTGGTTCGCCGCTGCTGGATCGCGCCGCGCTCTACACCTACATGAGCGGTCAGGCCACCAAGCTGCTCGGCCCCTTCAAGGGCTATGCCTTCGCGCTGGAGGTCGAGCGCTGCGACAGCCTGGGTGAATTGCAGGGCCTGGCGCTGCAACTCGTCGAGCGCGTGCAGAAGGCCAAGGGCGACGCCGCGGCCGCCGCTGTGCGCGACGCGCTGGGACTGCGCTAAGCCACTCGTTCAGCCCTGCCTGAAGCAGCGACCGCAGACCGAGCGGTAGCGCGCATTGCCGCCGATCTCCACCTGCGCGCCCTCGGTGACCTTGCGGTTGCCGGCGTCCACGCGCATGTTCATCGTCGCCTTGCGGCCGCAGTCGCAGATGGTCTTCATCTCGTCCATCTCGTCGGCCAGCGCCAGCAGCGCGGCCGAGCCGGGGAAGAGTTCGCCCTGGAAGTCCGTGCGCAGCCCGTAGCAGATGGCTGGCAGGTTGGTCAGATGCGCCATCTCGTGCAGTTGCTGCACCTGCTGCTTGGACAGGAACTGCGCCTCGTCGACGAGGATGCAGGCGATGCCCGGGCTGTCGGCCATCAGCGCCTGGAAGTCGGTGCCGGCGTCGAACTGCTCGGCCTCGCGCTTGGGGCCCAGGCGCGACGTGACGAAACCGTGGCCGTAGCGGTCGTCCAGGCGGGCCGTGAAGATGCGCACGCGGTGGCCACGCTCCTCGTAGTTGTGCGCCACCTGCAGCAGGGCGGTGGACTTGCCGGCATTCATTGCGGCATATCTGAAAAATAGCTTGGCCATGGGTCGTCGAAAGCAGGCTTGCATTGTCCTCGGCGGCCGACCCCATGCTTGCGGGTAGGGGAAGCCCGCGGTTTGCGGCCCAACCGCGGGCTTGCGAGGTGGCGTTGTCATGCGTGATGTGCATCAATGCATGCTTCGTTCTGAACCGTACGAAGATGAGCAAAGATTCCGTGACTTCGGTCCGTCAAGATGGCCTCCGTTATCAGTCGAAGGTGGGCGGTTCGCCCTTCCTCGGCAGTGGCCACACCCGCTCCTGCTTCAAATGCGGCAAGCACCGCGCCCCCGCCAGCCTGCAGTCCATCCGGCTGTTAGGGCGCAACGAGGTCGTCTGCAAGCCCAACTGCAAGACGCTCCCCTAGTTCACGATCTGTCGTTAGTCGGAAGGATGTGGCGGCCGAGGTCGCCCGCCTAAGCTGCGCCGGTCTCACCTGACCGGGAGCAGCAGATGCCGATTCCATTGATCGCGGCGGCGTTGTCGGCGATAGCGCCGCAGCTCGCCCAGAAGGGGCTGGACCTGCTCAGCGGCGTGTTCCGCGGCGCGGTCAACAAGGGCACGTCTGAGATCGCCAATCTCATCCAGGAAAAGACCGGCATCGACATCAATGATGTCGCCGACAACAAGCTCACCGAGACGCAGTGGGCCCAGCTCAAGCAGTTCGAGTTCGAGTACCAGGGCAAGCTGCTGGAATACCGCCAGAAGAGCGACGCCAACATGCTGGAGTACGAGCGCATCGCCGCGGCCGACCGCCTCAGCGCGCGCCACATGCAGGAAACGGCGATCGCCAGCAACGACCCCTGGGTGCGGCGCTTCATCTACATCTACGCCAGCGTGCTCACGCTGCTGACCTTCATCTTCATCTTCGTCGCGGCCTTCGGGCCCAAGTACGAGTCCAGCGACCCGCGCGCCCGTGTCATCGACACGGTGCTGGGCTTCCTGCTCGGCGTGACGCTGTCGGCCATCATGCAGTACTTCTTCGGCTCCAGCGCCGGCAGCAAGGCCAAGGACGAGAAGATCGGCCAGCTCGGTGACGCCATCCGCGCCCAGAGTTCAGCCATGCAGGCCGAGGCCGACCAGGACAACGACCACGGAGGCCGCAAATGAGCGACCTGGTGCGCGAGCAATCGGTCTTCCTGCTGCATGTCTGTGAGCTCGTCCGCAAGGCCGGCGAGCTGGGTTTCTCGGCCTCGGCCGGCGAGCTCTACCGCACGCCCGAGCAGCAGGCACTGCATGTGCGCAACGGCCGCAGCACGACGATGGCCAGCCAGCATCTGAAGCGCCTGGCCATCGACCTCAACTTCTTCCGCGACGGCGCCGACGGCCGGCCGATGCTGGTCTACGACGTCGAGACGCTGCGCCCGCTCGGCCAGTACTGGGAAGGCCTGGACAGCGCCAACCGCTGGGGCGGCAACTGGACGAGCTTCAAGGACACGCCGCACTTCGAGCGCCGCGAGGGCGCGTCCGCTGCGGTGAGCGCGCCAGTGGTGGCTGGTGGGGTTGTCACCGCGGCCGCCGGCACACGCGGCAAAGGCCTGACGACCGGGTCGGTGGGCGCCCAGTGCAGCAATGCGCGCGACGACGTCGAGAGCGTGCAGCAACTGCTCAACCTCTGCGGCACCGCGGGCCGCATCGTGCTGGCCGAGCCGTTGAAGGCGGACGGCGCCTTCGGCCAGAAGACCCTGGACGCCATCATGGCCTTCCAGCGCAGCGCCATGGGGCAGGGCGAGCCGGACGGCCGCATCGACGCCAATGGCGCCACGCTGGTCAAGCTGTGCGAATCGCTGCCCGATGCGCTGGCGCCGGCCTGGCTGAGCCTGCTCTATCTGCGCGCCAAGGACAGCGACGTGGCCGACTTCTCGCAGCGCCTGCTGCAAGTCATGGCCAACCGCCACATCGACACGCCGCTGCGCCAAGCGCACTTCCTGGCCCAGGTGGGCCACGAGTCGGGCGAGTTCCGCTTCCGCGCCGAGATTGCCAACGGCGAGGCCTACCAGGGCCGCGTCGACCTGGGCAACCTGCAGCCCGGCGACGGCCGCAAGTTCAAGGGCCGCGGCCTCATACAGCTGACCGGCCGTGCCAACTACGGCGAGTACGGCCGCGCCATCGGCCGCGAGGCCGAGCTGCTGGCCACGCCGGAGCTGGTCGAGACCGACCCCGAGCTGTGTGTGGACGTGGCCGGCTGGTTCTGGGCCAAGCGGAACCTGAACAACCTGGCCGACGTGGATGACCTGACGTCGCTGACCAAGCGCGTCAACGGCGGCCTCAACGGCATTGACGACCGCCGCCGGCTGCTGATGCGGGCCAAGGCGCTGCTGGGCGCCTGACACTTCGCCGGCCGTCGTTGACGGCGCGCAAACTAATGCATAGCATGATATGCATATCGGTTTGCAGGAGTCGCAGTGGTCGAGGACGTTGTCAGAGAGCTGGGCCATCTAAGCCTGGGCACGCGGCTCAAGCGCATCGGCGAGACGCTTCAGGCGCAGACGCAGGCGGTGCTGGCGGCCCATGGCTTCGAGCAGCCGGCGGCCTACTTTCCGCTGCTGGCTGCGCTGGATCGGCTGGGGCCGCTGAGTGTTGGTGAGCTGAGCCAAGCCATCGGCGTCAGCCAACCGGTCATCACGCGGTCACTGCGCGGGCTGGAGGACGACGGGCTTGTGGGTTCGGAAACCTCGGAAGAAGACCGCCGCGTGCGCTGCATCGCGCTCAGCCGCAAGGGCCGGGGCCTGGTGCAGCGTTCGCAGCGCGAGGCCTGGCCGGCCATCGAGGCGGCCGTGGCTGCGGCCTGCGCCGGGCTGAGCGGTGACTTGCTGGCCCAGCTGACGGCGCTGGAAGATGCGTTGATCGAAGCGCCGCTGCAGCAACGGGTGCCGGCATGAGCGCCGCGCCGGGCCGCCCCAAGCAAGCTCGCTCCCGCTTGGCGGGAGTGAGCCCGGACTTGGGATGCCCTGAGGGCATCTCAAGCCTGGCGAACGCCTGGCCGATCCGTCGGACAGGCAAGGCCGCAGGCCGAAGGGTGCACCAATGAGCGAACTCGACCGACCCGTCTGGGCGAGCTTGCGGTATCAGCCGCAATGGGGCATCGGCGATGAGCGCGCGCGTCGCTTCAAGGCGGACATCAATCGCTTTGCATCGACGCCCGATGAGAGTCCGGAAAACCTGGCTGCGCTGACCGAGCTCGTGCAGACGGGCGAGGACTTCGTCTATCTGCTGCAGGTGGCGAGCATCGTCGTGCCGCCGGGCCTGGAAGCCGTGAAGGAGGCACCGGGCGTGCAGATGCTGGCGACGCGCCAGCTCGCCGTTGATGATGAGTTGCAGTCGCTCGGCGATGAAGACGCAGTCGACATGTTGGCGCTGGCCACGCTGACCGAGCCGGGGCCTTTCCTGGTGCGCACGCACACGATGGGTCGCTTCATCGGCCTGCGCGTCGAGGGCCGACTGGTCGCGATGGCAGGCGAGCGCATGCGCTTCCCCGGCCATGTCGAGGTCAGCGGCGTCTGCACCCACCCGGGCTTTCGTGGCCAGGGTCTGGCGAGGCGGTTGTCAGCCGCCGTGACGGCCGAGATCCAGCGGCGTGGCGATCAGCCCTTTCTGCACGCCTGGACGACGAACACCGCCGCGATTGCGCTCTACGAAAGCCTGGGCTTCGTCCGGCGCGCGGCGGTGAACGTCGCGATGCTCAAGCGCCGTTAGCCCAGCCGCCTCCCAGCGCCCGGATCAGCCCGACCGTGGCCTGGTACTGCGCTGATCTCACCTGCAGCGCGGCGCGCTTGTTGGCGAGCTCGCTGCGGCGCGCGTCCAGCAGTTCGAGCTGGCTCACCAGGCCGTTGCGGTAGCGCGTGTCGGACAGCCTGAGGGCCTGGCTGGCGGCGCTGACGGCGCGTGAGTTGGCCTCGCCCTGGGCTTGCAGCAAGCTGAGCGCACCGAGCTGGTCTTCCACGTCCTTCAGCGCCAGCAGGAACTGCTCGCGGAAGGCGATTGCGGAGCCATCTAGCTGGGCCTTGGCCACGTTGACGCCGGCCTCGCGGCGGCCACCGTCGAAGATGGGCAGCGCCGCCAGCAGGCCGACGCCCCAGGTGCTGGCGCCGCTCCTCAGCAGGTTGGACAACTCGCTGGACACGCCACCGCCCTGCGCCGTCAGCGCCAGACTGGGCCACCAGGCGGCCTGGGCGGTGCCGACGCGAGCCTGCGCGGCCTGCAGCTGGCTTTGCGCGGCGGCGAGGTCGGGGCGGCGCTGCAGCAGCTCGCTCGGCAGGCCGGCGGGCACGGCCGGCAGCGCGGTGGACCAGGCGCTGGGCGCCAGGCGGAAGTTGGAGGCCGGCTCGCCCAGCAGCACGGCCAGCGCCGTTTCCAGCTCCAGGCGGCGGCGGTCCAGCGCGAAGGCCTCGGCCTCGTTGGCGGCCAGCTCGGCGCGCACACGGGCCACGTCGAGGTCGGCCACGTCGCCCGCCCGGGCGCGCTTCTCGGTCAGCGACAAGGTCTCGCCGTAGGCGGCGACGGTGCCTTTGACGATCTCGCGCTCGGCGTCCAGCGCGCGCAGCGCCAGATAGCCACGGGCGACATTCGCTTGAACCAGCAGGCGCGCATCGGCCAGCAGTTGCTCGCGCGCTTGCACGTCCAGCGCGCTGGCGTTGCGCTCGTGCAGCAGGCGGCCGCCCAGGTCCAGCTCATAGGCCAGGTTCAGGCCGGCGCTGAACTGCGTCGCGCCTCGCGCGCCGGGGTCGGCGGCGCGGCCGGCACCGGCCGATGCACCGAGCTGCGGCAGCCGTGAAGCCTCGGCGCCGCCCAGCACCGCGCGGGCCTGCGCCAGCCGGTTGGCTGCGGCCTGCACGCTGGTGTTGGCTGCCATCGCGCGGCCGACGAGGTCGTCCAGCACCGGGTCGGCAAACGGCTGCCACCAACCGGCGGTCAGTGCAGGTGCGTCGTTCGCAGCGGCGGCCTTGTAGGCGGCGGGCGCCTGCGGCAGCTGGGCCGGGTCGACGCTGCCGACCGAGGCGCAGCCCGCCAGCAGCAGCGCTGCAAAAAGTGGGGTCAGGTTCAATTTCATGATGATCACTTTCCTCGTTGCGGCAGGGCGTCGACCACGGGAGCGACGTGCTGCGTGGGAACTTCGGGAGCGGCCGGTGCGGCCACCTGGCCACCGTGGTGGCGCAGCGGCGAGTTGCCGGTCAGGCGGCGCAGGGTGACGTAGAACAGCGGCGTCAGGAACAGGCCGAACAGCGTCACGCCGATCATTCCGGCGAACACCGCGATGCCCATGGCCTGGCGCATCTCGGCGCCGGCGCCGGTGCTCAGCACCAGTGGCAGCACGCCCATGACGAAGGCCATCGACGTCATCAGGATGGGCCGCAACCTGAGGCGCGCGGCCTCCAGTGCCGCCTGCACCGGCGTGCGGCCGGCGAACTCCAGCTCGCGGGCGAACTCGACGATCAGGATGGCGTTCTTCGCGCTCAGGCCGACGAGCACGATGAGCCCGATCTGCGTGAACACGTTGTTGTCGCCATGGCTCAGGTACACGCCCGTCATCGCCGCCAGCAGGCCCATGGGCACGATCAGCAGGATGGCGATGGGCAGCGTCAGGCTTTCGTACTGCGCCGCGAGCACGAGGAAGACCAGCAGGATGGCCAGCGGGAAGACCCAGGCGCCCGAGTTGCCGGCGATCTTTTCCTGGTAGGTCAGGTCGGTCCACTCGAAGCCGACGCCTGGGGGCAGCGTCTCGGCGGCGATGCGCTCGACTGCTGCCTGTGCCTGGCCCGACGAGAAGCCGGGTGCGGCGCCGCCATTGATGTCGGCAGCCAGGAAGCCGTTGTAGCGCATGGCGCGCTCGGGGCCGAAGCTGGGCTTGACCTTCATCACCGCGGACAGCGGCACCATCTCGCCGGACGACGAACGCACCTTCAGCGAGCCGATGTCCTCGGCGCGCGCGCGGTAGGGCGCATCGGCCTGCACGCGGACGGAGTAGGTGCGGCCGAACTGGTTGAAATCGTTCACGTACAGGCTGCCGAGGTAGATCTGCATCGTGTCGAACACGTCCGTCACGGCCACGCCGAGCTGGCGGGCGCGGGTGCGGTCGAGGTCGGCAAACAGCTGCGGCACATTGACCTGGTAGCTGGAGAACAACCCGGCCAGCTCCGGCGTCTTGCCGGCCTTGGCCATGAAGGCTTTGACCGCTGCGTCCATCGCCTCGTAGCCCACGCCGCCGCGGTCCTGAAGCTGCAGCTTGAAGCCGCCGGTGGTGCCCAGGCCTTGCACGGGCGGCGGCGGGAACATGACGATGAAGGCGTCCTCGATGGCACCGTACTGCGCGTTCAGCGAGCCGGCAATCGCGCCGGCCGACAGCGCCTTGCCCTTGCGCTCGTCAAAGGGCTTGAGCGTCGCGAAGACGATGCCCGAGCTGGAGCTGTTGGTGAAGCCGTTGATGGACAGGCCGGGGAAGGCCACCGCGTGTTCGACGCCGGGCGTCTTCAGCGTGATGTCGGTCATGCGGCGGATGACGTCCTCGGTGCGGTCCAGCGTGGCGCCGTCAGGCAGCTGGGCGAAGCCGATCAGGTACTGCTTGTCCTGCCCCGGCACGAAACCGCCGGGCACGGCCTTGAAGAGACCGGCCGTGGCCGCCACCAGCGCGAGGTAGATGACCATCATCAGCGCCTTGCGCGACATCAGCGTCTTCACGCCGCTGCCGTACTTCGCGGAGCCGGTGGCGAACAGACGGTTGAAGCCGGCGAAGAAGCGGCCGAAGAGCTTGTCCATGCCGCGCGTCAGCGCGTCCTTGGGCGCGTCGTGGCCCTTCAGCAGCAGAGCGGCCAGGGCGGGTGACAGCGTCAGCGAGTTGATCGCTGAGATCACCGTCGAGATGGCGATGGTCAGCGCGAACTGCTTGTAGAACTGGCCCGTCAGGCCGGTGATGAAGGCCAGCGGCACGAACACCGAGATCAGCGTCAGTGCGATGGCGATGATGGGGCCGGAGACCTCACGCATCGCGCGGTAGGTGGCGTCGCGTGGCGACAGGCCCGAGGCAATGTTGCGCTCCACGTTCTCCACCACGACGATGGCGTCGTCCACGACGATGCCGATGGCCAGCACCAGGCCGAACAGGCTCAGCGCGTTGATCGAGAAGCCGAAGCCGTGCATGACGGCAAACGTGCCGACGATGGACACCGGCACGGCCAGCAGCGGGATGATGGACGCGCGCCAGGTCTGCAGGAACAGGATGACGACGAGCACCACCAGCGCGACGGCTTCGAGCAGCGTGTGGATGACGGACTCGATGGAGGCGCGCACGAACTGCGTCGGGTCGTAGACGATGGTGTAGTCCACGCCCTCGGGCATCGCGGCCTTCAGCTCGGCCATCGTGGCGCGCACGTTCTTCGAGATGTCCAGCGCGTTGCCGCCCGGCGCCTGGAAGACCGGCACCGCGACGGCGGGCTTGTTGTCGAGCAGCGAGCGCAGCGCGTATTCGCTGGCGCCCAGCTCAAGGCGGCCCAGGTCACGCAGCCGCGTCACGGCACCGTTGGCGCCGCTCTTGACGATGATGTCGCCGAACTCCTCGACCGACTGCAGCCGGCCCTGCGCATTGACCGACAGCTGCAGGTCTATGCCCTGCAGGCCGGGCGACGCGCCCACCACGCCGGCTGCCGCCTGCACGTTCTGGCTGCGGATGGCAGCCACCACATCGCTGGCCGACAGGCCGTGCTCGGCCACCTTCTGCGGGTCCAGCCAGATGCGCATGGAGTAGTCGCCCGAGCCGAACAACTGCACCTGCCCGACGCCCTGGATGCGCGCGAGGCGGTCCTTGACGTTGAGCAGCGCGTAGTTGCGCAGATAGGTCATGTCGTAGCGGTCGTTGGGCGAGGTCAGGTGCACGACCATGGTCAGGTCGGGGCTGCTCTTGACCGTCGTCACGCCCAGGCGCTTGACCTCCTCGGGCAGCCGCGCCTCCGCCTGCGAGACGCGGTTCTGTACCAGCTGCTGGGCCTTGTCCGGATCGGTGCCGAGCTTGAAGCTGACGGTCAGCGTCATCAGGCCGTCAGTGGTCGCCTGGCTGCTCATGTAGAGCATGTCCTCGGTGCCGTTGATGGCTTCTTCCAGCGGCGTGGCCACCGTCTCGGCAATGACCTTGGGGTTGGCGCCGGGGTACTGGGCGCGCACGACGACCGAGGGCGGCACGACGTCGGGGTATTCCGAGATCGGCAGCGCGCGTATCGACAGCAGGCCGCCGATGAAGATCAGCAGCGACAGCACGCCCGCAAAGATGGGGCGGTCGATGAAGAATTTGGAGAGATTCATGTTGTTCTTTCTTCCGAAGGCAAAGCCGCCCCCCTCGGGCCGCCATCACCGAAGTGACGAGCGGCCCGCTGACAGGGCTCGTGGAGGGGGGGGCTGCTTAGGTCAGGATGCGATCAGGACGTTTTGGCGGCGGCTTGTTGCGCGGCCAGCTCGGGCTTGGCGTCCATCGCCACGTCCTTGGGCGCGAGCACCGAGCCCGGTCTGACCCGCTGCACGCCGCCGACGACGACACGCTCGCCGGCCTTCAGCCCGCTGGTCACGACGCGCAGGCCGTTCACGTTGGCGCCCAGCGTCACCGGCCGCCATTCGGCCTGGTTGCCGGTGCCGACGACGATGACATAACGCTTGTCCTGGTCGGTGCCGACGGCGCGCTCGTTAACGAGCAGCGCCGCCTCGTTCTTGGCCTGGCCCAAGCGCAGCTTGGCGAACTGGCCCGGCATCAGGCCGCCGTCCTTGTTGTCGAACACGGCGCGCACGCGCAGCGTGCCGCTCCTGGCGTCGACCTGGTTGTCGATGAGCTGCAAGCGACCGGTGGTGGACGTGTCGCTCCCCGCCAGCATCTCGACCGGAATACGCTCGATGCCGCGCCGCTCGGCAGCACCGTTAGGCAATGACGCCAGCGCTTCACGCACGACCTTCTCGTCCGCATCGAAGCTGGCGTAGATCGGGCTCACCGACACCAGCGTCGTCAGCACCGGCGCGCCGGCACCGGCGGCGACGAGGTTGCCCTGCGTCACCTCGATCTTGCCCACGCGGCCGGCCACCGGGGCGCGCACCTGCGTGTAGCCCAGGCTCAACTGGGCCGACTGCAGCGCGGCCTGGGCAGCGCGCAGATTGGCGGCGGCCTCGCGGGCAGCGTTGTCCTTCTCGTCGAACTCGCGGCGGGCCACGGCGCGGTCTTCCCACAGCGACTTGGAGCGCTGGGCCTCGCTCTGCGAATAGGTCACGCGCGCCTGGGCCGCAGCCACCTGCGCTTCAAAGCGGGCCACCTCGGCCTGGTAGGGCGCGGGGTCGATGGTGACGAGCAGGTCGCCCGCCTTCACCAGGCTGCCCTCGCGGAAGTGCAGCTGCTGCACGGCGCCCGATACGCGGGCTCGCACGTCCACACGCTCGACGGCTTCGAGCCGGCCGGAGAACTCGTTCCAGGCGGCCACGTCCTGGCTGACGACTTGCGCGACCGAAACCGGTGTGGCTGGCGGCGCGGCGGGGCCGGAGTTGGCCAGGGCCGGCTGGCTGAACTGGCCGAAGCCGATGGCGCCGACGGCCACGAGGGCGACGGCACCGGCGATGAGCCCGACGCGGCGGTTGATGCGGGGGGTGGTGGACTGCATTTCGTTCTCTCCCAGGGGTTTCAAGCAGAAGGCGATGCGAGAGCCTGGCGCGTGGCCTGGCTCAGGAACTCGTGGATGGGCGCCAGCACATAGCCCGGCGCAATGGCCGGCAGCGTCAGCTCCCGGGCGGCGCCACCGTGCTCGCGCAGTGCGGCGGCGTAGCGGCGCGACTCATCGTTCAGCGGGTGGCCAGCGACGCTAAGGATCAACGCCGGCGCCAGACCCGACAGGCGGCTGGCGTTCAGCGGCGCGGCGTAGGGGTGGTCGGCGCGCGTGCAGTCGCCGAGATACGCCTGCCAGCCCTTGGCGTAGATGCACTCGCGGCCGCCGCATTCGCCGTCACGCATGGAGGCGCTGCCCAGCACTGGGTCCAGCATCGGCGAGATCAGCAGCTGGCCGGCCAGGTGCGGGGCGCGCTGGTCGCGGGCCATCAGCGCCAGGGCAGCGGCGATGTTGCCGCCGGCTTCTTCGCCAGCCACGAACAGCGCGGTCTGCGCGCTGCCGGTCAGCTTCGGCGCCTTGGCGGCCATGGCTTGCAGCGCCTCGAAAGCCGCAGCCAGGCCGGCGGGGAAGGGGTGCGCGGGGGCGAGCGGGTAGTCCAGCGCGACGACGTCGGCGCCGGCCTCTGCCAGCAGCCGGCTGCGCGCGGCGGCGGCCTCGGCGGCACATTCGGTGAACGCGCCGCCGTGCAGGAACAGCACCAACGCGCGCCCGCCGTCGTCCAGCGGGCGTTGCGCCGCGTAGACCTGGGCCGTCAGGCCGGGGGCGGGGCCCAGGCGCAGCGGGGAAGGGATGACGATCTTGTCCATGACCCGAAAGATAGAGATTGATGTCCCATAGATAAACGACCTTCAAAGGGACTCACTTTTCCCCTGCATGGAACAATCTTGCTTTCCGCATCCCTTTGGCAAGCCGATGGACCGACTCACTGCGATGCAAGCCTATGTCCGGGTCGTCGAGGCCGGCACCTTCACCAAGGCTGCCGACTCGCTGGACCTGCCCAAGGCCACGGTCACGCGCCTGATCCAGACGCTGGAATCGCACCTGCGCACCAAGCTGCTGAACCGCACGACGCGGCGCGTCACGGTCACGCCCGATGGCGCCGCCTACTACGAGCGCGCCATGCGCCTGCTGGGCGACCTGGAGGAGCTGGAAGGCAGCATGAGCCAGGCGCGCGTGACGCCGCGTGGCCGCATCCGCATCGACGTGCCGGGCGTGGTGGGGCGCGAGATGATCATTCCCCACCTGCCGGATTTCTACGCCAAGTACCCGGACATCCAGATCGAGCTGGGCGTCAGCGACCGCACGGTGGACCTGATCAGCGACAACATTGACTGCGTCATCCGTGGCGGCGAGCTGACCGACCAGAGCCTGGTGGCGCGGCGCATTTCGGAGTTCCGCTTCATCACCTGCGCGACGCCCGAATATCTGCGCCGCCACGGCATGCCCGCGCACCCGCGCGAGCTGGGCGAGACGCCGCACCGCATGGTGGGCTACTTCTCGGCGCGCAGCGGCAAGGTCATGTCAGACACCTTTCGCCGTGGTGAAGAGAGCGTGGAGGTGGTGGGCAACCATGTCCTCGCGGTCAATGACGCCAATGCCTATCTGAACGCCGGCCTCGCCCACCTGGGCGTGGTGCAGGTGACCTGCTTCATGGCCGCGCCGCTGATCAAGAGCGGCGAGCTGGTGCGGATCCTGGAGGACTGGGACGCCGAGCCGGTGCCGGTCTACGTGGTCTACCCGCCCAACCGCCACCTCAGCAGCAAGCTGCGGGTGTTCGTCGACTGGGTCGTCGAGCTGCTCGGTCGCGAGGCGCTGGGCGGGATGAATCTGCGCTGTACGAACTGATCGCCAGCTGGCGCGGGCTCAGGCCTGCTCGGGCTCGGCAGCGGCCACCAGGGCCGGGGCGAAATCGTCCGTCGCCGGCGCTGGTGCGCTGATGGCCAGCAACATGCCGGCCGCCAACGCCACGACAGCCGTCGCGGCGGTGATGAGCGTGAAGAGGGATCGGGTGTTGTTGTTCATGGTGACTCTCCTGGGCCGGCCACCCTCGTCAGGGATGAGGTGTGCCGACAGGTTGTCACTTTAGGAATTGCGAGCCGCGAGAAAAAGCGGCTGCGCAAGAACGGCGAGTTGCTGGGAGCGGAACAATCCCGGCTCTCAGAAGAGGGTGTTGTTGCCCACGTTGCCGCCCATGCTTTGCGGCATGAACTGGCTGGTCGGGTTGCTGTTGCCCTGGAGCACAGTGGCCCGCATTGCGTCGAACGGCGGCGGCGCATTGCCCATGACGTGGCTGTAGCCGTAGCCGCGGTTGTGCGACAGCACGTTCTCGAAGAGGTTGTTGTAGCCCTGGCTGAACAGGCCCGAGCCGAAGTTCTGTGACAGCGAGCTGTTCTCTATGGTCATGCCATAGCCAAAGACGCCATGGCTGCCGTTGCGCACGGCCATCACCCGGCGCAGCACGGCGGGCATGGTGTCGGTCTTGAGATTGGCGGGCAGGCTGTGGCGGTAGATGCCGGCCTGGAAGTTCTCGGAGACGTTCAGGTCTTCAAGCGTGGTCTGGAAGTTGGCGAAGAACACGCCGGCGTAGTCGAAGCCGCGCACCGTGCCATTGCGCACCGTCACGTTGCCGGCGTTGATCCAGATGCCGCTGGCCAGGCCCGCTGCCGGGCAGTAGGTGCCGCAGAAGCCGGGCCCCTTCACCTCGAAACCGTTCAGGTCCAGCACGACGTTCGATGCTGTGATCTTGATGCCATGCGTCTGCGCCGGCACGGCCAGGGAGGCGCTGAGCTTGTAGTGGCCGGGCTGGTCGATGACGATGGGGAAGGCGCGCGGCGAGATCATCGTCTGCGCCTGGGCGGCCGTGGCGGTCAGGGTCAGGGCGGCCAGCAGCAGGTGGGTGCGGTTCATCGGGGTGTCTCCGTGTTGAAGCCACCAGTGTCAAAACCTGCTGTTTCAGCGCCGCTGCGGCGCCGGTTTCATTTGTTGTTGTGCTCGTCGTCGGCGCGGCGGGGTGCGCCCCGCCCACGCTCTTCCAGCCAGGCCTTGGCCGTCGAGAAGTGCCCGCAGCCGATGAAGGGCCGAGGCGGCTTGAGCGCCGACAGCGGCGACGGGTGGTTCGCCTTGAGCACGAGGTGGTCCTGCCGGGCCGCCTCGATCAACGGCGCCTTCGCCTGGGCGTAGGCGCCCCACAGCATGAAGACCTTGGGTGCCGGGTCTTGCGCCGCGGCCTTGATGAGGGCGTCGGTCAGCACCTCCCAGCCTTGGCCCGCGTGGCTGGCGGGCTGGCCGTCCTCCACCGTCAGCACGGCGTTCAGCAGCAGCGTGCCGCCTTCGGCCCAGCGCACCAGGCTGCCATTGGGCGGGAAGGGCTTGCCCAGGTCGCGCTGGATCTCTTTGAAGATGTTGCGCAGGCTGGGCGGCAGCGGCACGCCGGGCGGCACACTGAAGCTCAGGCCCTCGGCCTGGCCGGGGCCGTGGTACGGGTCCTGGCCGAGGATGACGACGCGGGTGGCACTGAGCGGCGTCAGCGTCAATGCGCGCAGCGGCTCGGGCGGGTAGATGGTGGCGCCGGCGGCGGCGCGTTCTTCCAGGAAGGCCTCCAGCCGTTGGCCCGCAGGCGAGGCTGCCCAGGCTTCGACGACGGGAAGCCAGTCGGTCTGGGGCAGGGCAAGCGGGAGCTTCATCCGAACAAGTTTGCCAGGGCGGCACCCGGGTCCGGCGCGCGCATGAAGGCCTCGCCGACGAGGAAGGCGTTCACGTTGGCGTCGCGCATGCGCTTCACATCCGCCGCGCCGAGGATGCCGCTCTCGGTCACCAGCAGCCGGTCCGCCGGCACGCGCGGCAGCAGGCCCAGCGTCGTGTCCAGCGTCACGTCGAAGGTGCGCAGGTTACGGTTGTTGATGCCCACCAGCGGCGTCTTCAGCTTCAGCGCGCGGTCCAGTTCGTCGCCGTCGTGCACTTCCACCAGCACGTCCAGGCCAATGGCATGGGCGGTGGCTTCGAGGTCGGCCATCTGCGAGTCTTCGAGGCACGCGGCGATCAGCAGGATGCAGTCCGCACCCATGGCGCCGGCTTCCATGACCTGGTACTCGTCGACCATGAAGTCCTTGCGCAGCACGGGCAGCTCGCAGGCCAAGCGGGCTTGCTTCAGGTAGGCGACGGAACCCTGGAAAAAGCGCTCGTCGGTCAGCACGCTCAGGCACGCGGCGCCGTTGCGGGCGTAGGTCTCGGCGATTTCTGCGGGGCGGAAGTCCTCGCGCAGCACGCCCTTGCTGGGGCTGGCCTTCTTGATCTCGGCGATGACGGCCGCGTGGCCTGCGGCGATGGTGGCGCGCAGCGAGCGCTCGAAACCAAGCTGCTCGCCGCGGCGGGCCTCTGCTTCCTCGCGCTGCGAGGCCAGTGAGCGCTTGGCCTTGGCCACCGCGATCTCTTCCCACTTGACCGCAACGATCTTGTTCAGGATATCGCTCATGGGTTCCTCCCCAGGCTCTGCGTCACATTGACGAAGGTGTCCAGCTTGGCGCGCGCCGCGCCGCTGTCCAGCGCCTGGCGGGCGCGGGCGATGCCTTCGGCCAGTGTCGGAGCCACGTTGGCCGCGTACAGCGTCGCACCGGCGTTCAGTAGCACGATGTCGCGCGCCGGGCCGGGCTGGCCGTCGAGCACGCCGATCAGCATCTGGCGCGACTGCTCCGGCCCGTCGACCTTGAGGCTGCGGTTGCTGGCCATCGCGAAGCCGAAGTCCTCGGGATGGATCTCGTACTCGCGCACCGCGCCGTTGCGCAGCTCGCCCACCAGCGTCGTCGCGCCCAGCGAGATCTCGTCCATGCCGTCCTTGCCGTAGACCACCAGCGCATGTTCGGCGCCCAGGCGCTGCAGCACGCGCACCTGGATGCCGACCAGGTCCGCGTGGAACACGCCCATCAGGATGTTGGGCGCTCCGGCCGGGTTGGTCAGCGGGCCCAGGATGTTGAAGATGGTCCGCACGCCGAGCTCGCGGCGCACCGGCGCGATGTTCTTCATCGCCGGGTGGTGGTTGGGCGCGAACATGAAGCCGATGTCGCACTCGGCGACGCTTGCGGCTACCTGGCGCGGCGACAGCTGGATGTTGGCGCCCAGCGCCTCCAGCACGTCGGCGCTGCCGGTCTTGCTGCTGACGCTGCGGTTGCCATGCTTGGCCACCTGGGCGCCGCCGGCCGCGGCGACGAACATCGAGCAGGTCGAGATGTTGAAGCTGTGCGCGCCGTCGCCGCCCGTGCCGACGACGTCGACCAGATGGGGCTGCGGGCCTAACGGCACCTTGTTGCTCAGCTCGCGCATGACCTGTGCAGCAGCGGTGATCTCGCCGATGGTTTCCTTCTTCACGCGCAGGCCGGTCAGCAGCGCTGCCGCGATGACGGGCGACATCTCGCCGGCCATGATGCGGTGCATCAGCGTCAGCATCTCGTCGTGGAAGATCTCGCGGTGCTCGATGACGCGGGTCAGGGCTTCGTTGTCGGTGATGGGCATGTCGGACCTCAGACGGAGCGGCGCTCGGGTTCTTGTTGGTGAAGATAGCGCGTGAACAGATCACGCGGAGGCGCTTGGTCGACCTGCTTCATCAGCATGCCGACATTGCCCCGGTGGTGGCTGGCGTGATGGATGACATGGGCCAGGATTTCCTCGCGGCTCATGCGGCCGGCGTCGCCGTCGGTGAAGCGAAAGCTCAACACTTCCTCGAACTGCTCAGGCGCCAACGCGCGCACGTAGTCGACGTACCAGTCGTCGACCTGCTGGACCGACGCGCGCAGCT
The DNA here is from genome assembly GCF_054177665.1 of Roseateles sp. P5_E8. Taxonomy (NCBI): domain Bacteria; kingdom Pseudomonadati; phylum Pseudomonadota; class Betaproteobacteria; order Burkholderiales; family Sphaerotilaceae; genus Roseateles; species Roseateles sp. P5_E8. Next base: position 39,558 of record NZ_JBGCUM010000008.1, read on the forward strand.
CGTCCAGCGTCGGCGTGTCCTTGGTGTTGCTGGCCGTGAAGCCGTGCGGCTCGCCGCGCAGGTGGGCGGCAAAGATGCGGTCCACCGTGTGGATGTGGTTCAGCGTGCGGATAGCGATGTGGCGGTTGTCGGGGGACAACGGCGCGCCGGCCAGCGCCGCGAAGAACTCGCGGTCGATGGCAGCCTTCTGCTCGTACAGCGAGATCAGCAGCGTGGATGTCGACATGGTCAGGCCTCCAGGAATTCGCGGGCCGCCGCGATGGCGTGGTCGACGCCGGCCGCATCGACATCGAGGTGCGTGACGAAGCGCAGGCCGATCAGGCCGGTGGCCAGCACGCCGCGCGACTTCAGGTGTTCCAGCAGCGCCGGTGTGCGGCCGTCGCTGACCTGGGCGAAGACGATATTCGTCTGCGGTGGCGTGACTGTGACACCCGGCAGGGTGGCCAAGCCTTCTGCGAGCCGCCTGGCCAGCGCGTGGTCATCGGCCAGGCGTTCGACGTGATGCGTCAGTGCATGGTCCGCCGCCGCCGCCAGCAGGCCCACCTGGCGCAGGCCGCCGCCCACCATCTTGCGCACGCGGTAGGCCTTGGCGATCAGCTCTTTGCTACCCACCAGCATCGAACCGATGGGCGCGCCCAGGCCCTTGCTGAAGCAGATGGACACCGAGTCGAACGGCCGCGCCAGGTCGCCCACGCTGCGGCCGGAAGCCACGGCAGCGTTGAACAGGCGCGCGCCGTCCAGATGCGTGGCCAAGCCGCGCGCATGGGCCAGCTCGCAGGCGGCATTCGTGTACTGCGTGGACAGCACCTGGCCGCCCCAGGTGTTCTCCAGCGCCAGCAGCCGCGTGCGTGCGAAATGCGGGTCATCGGGCTTGATGGCGGCGGCGATGTCTTCGAGCTTGAGCGTGCCGTCGGGCTGGTTGTTGAGCGGCTGCGGCTGTATGCCGCCCAGCACGGCCGCGCCACCGCCCTCGTAGCGATAGGTGTGGGCGAGCTGGCCGACGATGTATTCGTCACCCCGGCCGCAGTGGGCCAGCAGCGCGCAGAGGTTGCTCTGCGTGCCGCTGCTCATGAAGAGGGCCGCCTCCTTGCCGAGCAGTGCGGCGACACGCTCCTGGAGTGCGTTGACGGTCGGGTCGTCACCGAACACGTCGTCGCCCACCTGCGCCGCAGCCATGGCGGCCAGCATGGCCGGCGTCGGCTTGGTGACCGTGTCGCTGCGCAGATCGACAGTGGCTGGCCCGCCACCGCCAGAAGACGGGGCGTAGTCACTCACGGCCGCAGCTCCAGGAAGTTGCGCAGCATCGCGTGCCCATGCTCGCTGAGGATGGACTCGGGGTGGAACTGCACGCCCTCCAGCGGCGTGGCCGTGCCGGCCAGCTCGCGGTGGCGCACGCCCATGATCTCGCCGTCGTCGCTGCGCGACGTGATCTCCAGCACCGCCGGGCAGGTCGCTTCCTCGATGACGAGGGAGTGGTAGCGGATGACGCTGAAGTCCTTGGGCAGGCCGGTGTAGACGCCGCGCTGATCCGTCGAGATCGTGCTGGCCTTGCCGTGCATCTGGCGCTGCGCGCGGATGATCCGGCCGCCCAGCGCCTGGCCCATGGCCTGGTGGCCCAGGCACACGCCCAAGAGCGGTTTCTTGCCGATGAAATGCTGGATGGCTTCGACGCACACGCCCGCCTCGTTGGGCGTGCAGGGGCCGGGCGAGAAGACGATGTGGTCGGCGTTCAGCGCGGCCATCTCGGCCACGGTGATCTCGTCGTTGCGGACCACCTTCACGTCGGCGCCCAGCTCGCCGAAGTACTGGACCAGGTTGAAGGTGAAGCTGTCGTAGTTGTCGATCATCAAGAGCATTTAGAAGCCCTCCTCAACCAGTTCGGCGGCGCGCAGCAAGGCGCGCGCTTTGGCCTCTGTTTCCTGCCATTCCAGCTCAGGCACCGAATCGGCCACCACCCCGGCCGCCGCCTGCACGTACAGCATGCCGTTCTTGATGATGCCGGTCCGAATTGCTATTGCCAGGTCCATGTCGCCGGCAAAGCTGAGATAGCCGCAGGCGCCGCCGTAGATGCCGCGCTGCACAGGCTCCAGCTCATCGATCAGCTCCATCGCCCGCACCTTGGGCGCGCCCGTCAGCGTGCCGGCGGGGAAGGTGGCCTTCAGCACGTCGAGCTGGCCGACCTCGGGGCGCAACACGCCCTCGACGTTGCTGACGATGTGCATGACGTGCGAGTAGCGCTCCACCGCGAAGGACTGCGTCACCTTGACGCTGCCGACGCGGGCGATGCGGCCGATGTCATTGCGTGCCAGGTCGATCAGCATCAGGTGCTCGGCGCGTTCCTTGGGGTCGGCTTGCAGCTCCGCTTCCAGTTCCAGGTCGCGCTCGGGCGTTGCGCCGCGCGGGCGGGTGCCGGCCAGCGGGCGGATGGTGACCTTGCGGCTGCCGTCGCTGGCGTGCTCCTCGCGCACCAGGATCTCGGGGCTGGCGCCGACGATCTGGAAGTCGCCCAGGTCGTAGAAGTACATATAGGGGCTGGGGTTCAGCGCCCGCAGCGCGCGGTACAGCGCGATGGGCTCGGCCTTGTAGGGCTTGGCGATGCGCTGGCCCACCTGCACCTGCATCAGGTCGCCGGCGGCGATGTACTCCTTGGCTTTGGCCACGGCGGCCAAGTAGTCGGCCTTGGCGAAGCCGCGCGTCACGGCATGCGCCTCGCTGCGCTGCACGCGCGGCACGCTCACCGAATAGGTCAGCTTGTCGCGCAGCAGCGAGAGCTTCTTCTTGGCGCGGAAGAATGCCTCGGGCTGGCGCGGGTCGGCCCAGACGATGAGGTACAGGCGCCCGGAAAGGTTGTCGATGACGGCGACCTCTTCAGACAGCAGCAGCACGATGTCGGGCGTGCCCAGGCTGTCGCCCTTGTGGTCGCGGTCCAGGCGCTTCTCGATGGCGCGCACGGCCTCGTAGCCGAAGTAGCCGGCCAGGCCGCCGCAGAAGCGCGGCAGGCCGGTCGGGATCTTGGGCTTGATGCGCTCCTGGTAGGCGGCGATGAAGTCCAGCGGGTTGCCTTCGTGCGTCTCGACGATCTGGCCGTCGGTCAGCACCTCGCAGTGCTGGCCCGTCGCGCGGATCAGCGTGCGCGCCGGCAGGCCGATGAAGGAGTAGCGCCCGAAGCGCTCGCCGCCGACGACCGACTCCAGCAAAAAGCTGTTGCGGCCATGGCCGGCACCGGCGCAGAGCTTGAGGTACAGGGACAGCGGGGTTTCGAGATCCGCAAAGGCCTCGCTGATCAGCGGGATGCGGTTGTAGCCCTCGGCGGCGAGGCTCTGGAATTCGAGTTCAGTGATCACGGCGTCAAACCTTGAATGGACAGCTTCAGGGCTTGGCGTGCAGCCCGAACGGGCAACGCGGGAACGAGCGCGTCAGGGCGCGCCAAGCGGCATCAAACGGCGGTGGCCCAGGGACGCCAGGGCCAGGCTCCCCGGTCGCTAGACCCCGTGATGTGCTTGCGCGTGATGAACATGATGCGGCCGAGTGTATTTCAAGCCGAGCCATACTTCAGCCCGCGAAGGCGCCGTTATCGCGCCACGAACACGGAGACAGACATGCGTGCATTCATCGTCGCGGCCCTGTTGGCTGCGGGCAGTTTGAGCGGAGTGAGTGCCTGGGCCCAGACGGTCGAGGTGGCCAATGTGAAGTACGAGACCGCCGTCGACTTGGCCGGCCAGAAGCTGCAGCTCAACGGCGCCGGCGTGCGCTACAAGTTCGTCGTCAAGGTCTACGCGGCGGGGCTGTACCTGACGCACAAGGCTGGCACGACGGCCGAGGTGCTGGCGGCCCCCGGCCCCAAGCGCATCCACATCCACATGCTGCGCGACATCGACGGCAACGAACTGGGCAAGCTCTTCACCAAGGGCATTGAGGCCAACGTCTCTCGCGAGGAGTTCACCAAGGCCATCAACGGCGTGCTCAAGCTCAGCGAAATCTTCGCGAGCCGCAAGCAGCTGAACAGCGGCGACAGCTTCTTTGTCGACTATGTGCCGGGCGTCGGCTCCACCGTGCTCGTCAACGGCAAGCCCGTGGGCGAGACCATCAAGGAGCCCGAGTTCTTCTCGTCCCTGCTGCGCATCTGGCTGGGCGACAAGCCCGCCGACGATGCGCTGAAGGACGCGCTGCTGGGCATCAAGAAGGAACGCAAGCAGCGCTGAACTGGTCCAGCCGGTCGACGTGCTGCCGCGCAGACACGGCGCGAATGTCCTCGCCGTGGTTGTAGCCGTAGGTCACCAGCACCAGCGGGCAGCCGGCCGCGTGGGCTGCCTCGGCGTCGTTGCGGGAGTCGCCCACCATCCAGGTCGCCGAAGGCGGCGTGCCTAAAGCAGCACAGGTCTTGATGAGCGGCAGCGGGTCGGGCTTCTTGCGCGCGAACTCGTCGCCGCCGAAGACGTGCTGGAAGTAGCCGTCCAGCCCCTTGCGCTTGAGCAGCTCGCGGGCCGGCGCGCCCGGCTTGTTCGTCAGCACGGCCAGTGGGATGCCCAGCGCGCGCAGCGCCTCCAGCCCTTCGATGACGCCCGGGTAGATGGCCGCATGCTCGCCGTTCACGGCCGCGTAGTGCTGTTGGTACAGCGGCCAGGCGCGCTCGAACAGCTCGGGGGCGCCACCCACGTGGGCCAGCGTTGCGCGCACCAGGTGCTCGCTGCCCCGGCCGATGGTGTGCTCGATGAAGTCGCGCGTGACGGGCGGCAGGCCGAGGTCGGACAGCACGCGGCCAAGCACGGCGACGAAGTCGCCCAGGGTGTCGATCAATGTGCCATCGAGGTCGAGGATGCAGGCCAGGGGCGGGAGGGGGGCGTCGTGTCTCAAAATCTTTCCTGTCGGCGCACGCTGCGGAGAACCAGCGGCGCATTGTGAAACGCGAATGGGGCGGCCCAGGGAGGGCGGATGAGAGCAATCCGATCAGCGGCTTGGCTGGCGCTGCTGTTGTGTGCATCAGCGCATGCCACCGATCTTGCGTTGTCGCTCGGTGGTCGCGAATGGACGGTGCATAGGTCGGCCGATGTGCGGGAGGTGACGGTGCGCGACGCGAACTCGCCGGGCCTGTGGGTCGAGAACTCGACGCTCGAACTGGTCCAGCCTCTGGAGGCCTCGGGGCGTGACGACGCCTTCATCCTCGCGGCCACGTTCACGGCGGAAGGCGGGAGCTGCGTCAGCCTGGAGATTGGCTTCCCTTCACTCGGCGGCGGTGATTTGGTGGACCGCGTTGAGACGGACTGCGCGACTTCTTCGGGCCGCTGGAAGCAACTCGCCCAGGTGGCGCGTGGGTTCAGCCTAGCCAAGGCCGTGCGCTACCGCATCCTCGTTCGCGGAGGCGCTCGCTTTCGAGAGGCTGAGCTGCTCGTTGGCTCAGTCGGTGCCAACACCAGAGCGCTGCGCGCCTGGGTGGCGCCGCCCACCATCGATGCCATCGACATGAGCATCCGCGAGGTCAAGGCGCGGGCACGGCGCGCCTCGCAGGTCGACTGGCCGTTGGCGACGGCGCAGGCCCTGGCCGCCGTCATCGACGGCAGCACCCGCCGTGACGCCCTGCCAGGCGTCCAGCTTATCCTCAGAGCCCTCGGCGACAAGCACAGCTGGGCCACCGTACTTGATGACCAGGGGCGGCTGACGGCCAACGGCCAGGTGGTGCCTTATCGCGCGCCACAGTCGAGGCTGCAGGTACTGGACGACCGCCGTGTGATCGGCTGGCTCACCATCCCCCTGCTGGCGGCTACCGGTGGCTCGGAGGCGCAGACCTATGCAGACACGATCCGCGGCGGGCTGGTGCAAGCCGTCGATGCGGGCGCCTGTGGCTTCGTCGTGGACCTGTCTGCGCATTCCGGCGGCAACATGTGGCCCGGCCTGGCGGGCCTGGGGCCGCTGTTCGGCGCGGATGCGGTGGTGGGCGCCTTCAAGCCGGGCTCGCGCTGGCGGATCGACAAGACGGGTGACGACAAGATCTGGCGCGACGAGGTGGCGCAAATGCCGGTGGCCGTCCTGCTGGGGCCGGGGACCATGAGCTCCGGCGAGGCCATCGCCGTCGCCTTCGCGGGGCGGCCGCAGACGGAGTTCTTTGGCAAGAAGACGCGCGGCCTCGCCACATCCAACCAGATGGTGCCGCTGGGCGACGGCCTGGTGGCCTTCGTGATGACGTCCGAGATGGCCGACCGCAATGGCAGGACATTCCCGAACGGCATCGCCCCGCCCACCGAGGACGGGAGCGACGAAGAGGCCGGCCTTCGCGCGCTGGACTGGCTGCGTGCGCAGGCCGGCTGTCGTTAGGCCTTCAGCACCCCGTCCGCCTTGAACATCGCCTTGATCCCCCGCACCGCCTGGCGGATGCGCGCCTCGTTTTCGATCAGCGCGAAGCGCACATGGCCGTCGCCGTGGTCGCCGAAGCCGATGCCGGGGGACACGCAGACCTTGGCCTTCTCCAGCAGCTGCTTCGCGAACTCCAGCGAGCCCAGCTCGCGATAGGCCTCGGGGATCGGCGCCCAGATGTACATGCTGGCCTTGGGGCAGTCGACCGCCCAGCCGGCTTCGATCAGGCCCTTGTAGAGCACGTCGCGGCGGCGCTGGTAGCTGGCGCAGATGTCCAGCACGCATTGCTGGTCGCCCTCCAGCGCGGCGATGGCCGCGACCTGCAGCGGTGTGAAGGTGCCGTAGTCGTGATAGCTCTTGATGCGCGCCAGCGCTGCCACGAGGTCGGGGTTGCCGACCATGAAGCCGATGCGCCAGCCGGCCATGTTGTAGCTCTTGCTGAGCGTGAAGAACTCGACCGCCACGTCCTTGGCGCCGGGCACCTGCATGATGGACGGCGCGACATAGCCGTCGTAGACGATGTCGGCGTAGGCCAGGTCGTGCACGACGAGGATGTCGTGCTTCTTGGCCAGCGCCACGACGCGCTCGAAGAAGCTCAGCTCCACGCATTGCGCCGTCGGGTTGGACGGGAAGCCGAACACCATCATCTTGGGCTTGGGGTAGCTGCCGCGAATGGTCTTCTCCAGCTCGGCGAAGAAGTCGATCTCGCTGCTGACCGGAATGGCGCGGATATCGGCGCCGGCAATGACCGCACCGTAGATGTGGATGGGGTAGCTGGGGTCGGGCACCAGCACGGTGTCGCCGCGGTCCAGCGTGGCCAGCATCAGGTGGGCCAGGCCCTCCTTCGAGCCGATGGTGACGATGGCCTCGTGGTCGGGGTCGATGGCGACGCCGTAGCGGCGCTGGTACCAGTGCGAGATCGCGCGGCGCAGGCGCGGGATGCCTTTGCTGGCCGAGTAGCCGTGGGTGTCGGGCCGCTGCGAGACCTCGTTGAGCTTGGCGACGATGTGGGCCGGCGTGGCCCCGTCGGGGTTGCCCATACTCATGTCGATGATGTCTTCGCCGCGCCTGCGGGCCGCCAGCTTGAGCTCGGCGGTGATGTTGAAGACGTAGGGCGGGAGGCGGTCGATGCGCGCGAAACGGCGCTTGCCGCCGGAGGCGGAAGAGGAGGAAGTCATTGGCTGTGTACGTAAGCGCCCGGAACCGTCCGAGCGACGTGGCCCGACGAGGTCAGGCCGATCCCATCGTAAATGACGGGCCTGCCGAGGCATCCCACCGATGACGGAAGGACGCCGCGCGTTCCTGCCGATACCCATCCAGAATCCTCTGCCCCTCAATCTGGCCGGCCGCGCTTGCATCGTTGACGATGTCTGCCACCGCGTGCCGTCGCGCTCATCTGAAAGCGATCACGTCATGAAGCAAAGCCTCTTGCGCCGACTGGCGCACCAAACGGCCCTGCTGGCCGCAGGCCTCGGGTTTGCGGCCATGGCCCAGGCCCTGCCGTACTCCAACCTGTTCGTGTTTGGCGACAGTCTCTCAGACGTCGGCAATGACCTCGACGTCACCGGCGGCGCACTGCCCAGCACGCTTTACTACACCAATGGCACAGCCACGGGGCGGTTCACAAACGGGTTGAGCTACGCGGACTACCTGGCCGCCGGGCTGGGCCTGACCCTGACGCCCTCCGTGCAGAACGGCAACAACTACGCGTTTGGCGGTGCCCGCACGAACTCCGTCTCCGTGGGTTTGCCGCCCACCGCGCTGAGCTTCAACCAGCAGATCAGCTCGTTCACGAGCAGCCATGCGCATGCTGACGCCGGGGCGCTGTACGTGCTGTGGATCGGTGCGAACGACATGTCCGATGCCATCACCACCGCCGCCACCACAGGCAACCCCGGAGCGATCGGCGCAGCGGTCGGCAGTTCGATGCAGTCGATCAGCGCCGCGATCCAGACGCTCGCCGGCCTGGGCGCGACGCATTTCCTGATTCCCAACCTGCCAGACTTGGCGCTGATTCCTGCCATCAATTCGCGCGGCTCCGCGGGCTTGTCCTTCCTCGCCCATGGCGCGAGCACGGCGTTCAACGACGCGCTCGCGGACACGCTGGCGCTGCCCGCCTTCTCGGCACTCGACATCCGGCCGTTCGACGTCTACGCCGCGCATGCCGACATCACGGCGAACCCCTCGGCCTATGACTTCGCCAACGTGACTGATGCCTGCTACACCGGCAGCGTGAGCGGCCAGGCGCTGCCGGGCGGCCCGGCACCGAGCGTCTGCAGCTCGCCTGCCGACTATCTTTACTGGGACTACGAACATCCCACCCAGGCGTTGCACGCCGTGCTGGGTGCGCAGGCGCTGGCTGCCGCGGTACCGGAGCCGTCGCAGTGGCTGCTGATGGCGCTCGGCGTGGCCGTATTGGTCGGGATGCGGGCCCGTCGCCGGGGTTGACCTTCGGCGAGGGGCGGACCAGCGGGCGTGTCCCCGCGTAAGCTGGCGAGCCCGCAGCCCCTCGCAACCCGGCATGACCTCCCCCGAGCCCCTCACGCTGAGGGTCGACGACCACACCACCGTGTCCGCGCTCTGGCTGCAGCCGCCGAAGCCGCGTGCCAGCTATGTGTTCGCCCACGGCGCGGGCGCCGGCATGCAGCACAGCTTCATGGAAGCGCTGTCGCAAGCCTTGTTCGAGCAGTCGGTGGCGACCTTGCGCTACCAGTTTCCCTACATGGAGCGTGGCTCCAAGCGGCCCGACGCGCCCGCGCTCGCCCAGGCCACGGTGCGCGCCGCAGTCGCCGCCGCGCGGGAGCGCCTGTCCGACACGCTGCTGCTGGCCGGCGGCAAATCCTTTGGCGGCCGCATGACGTCCCAGGCGCAGGCCGCCGCGCCGATGGCCGGTGTGCGCGGGCTGGTCTTCGTCGGCTTCCCGCTGCATCCAACCGGCAAGCCGGGCATTGATCGCGCGGCGCATCTGGCCGAGGTGAAGGTGCCCATGCTCTTCCTGCAGGGCACGCGCGAYGARCTGGCCGACCTGGCCTTGCTGCGCGGCGTTGTGCAAGGCCTGGGCGACCCGGCGACCTTGCACCTCGAGGACGATGCGGACCACGCCTTCCACGTCCGGGCGCGCAGCGGACGTAGCGATGCGCAGGTTGTGCAGGCACTGGCGCAGGTCGTGGCGGCGTGGCTTCCTAGAATCCAGCGATGAATCCCTCAGCCGCCCCCATCGTCTGCATCGGCGGTTTCAACATCGACCGCAAGCTGCGCCTGCTGGCCGATCCGCTGGCAGGCTCGTCCAACCCCTGCGAGGCGCATGAGACGCCGGGTGGCGTGGTGCGCAACGTGGCCGAGAACCTGGCGCGCCTGGGCGTGCCGGTGGCGCTGATCGCCGCAGTGGGCGACGACGCCGGTGGCCGCATGCTGATGGAGCAGGCGGCGCGCGTGGGCATCAACACCGAGGCCGTGCTGAAGCTGCGTCGGCAGGTGAGCGACAGCTACACGGCGGTGCTGTCGCCCGATGGCGATCTGTGCCTGGGCCTGGCCGCCATGCCGCTGGTGGAGCGGCTCAACCCGTGGGCGCTGGAGTCCAGCAAGGCCTTGCGCGCCAGCGCGGCGCTGGTGGTGGCCGACGGCAACCTGCCGACCGACGCCTGGCCGCTGCTGCTGGGCGAGGCGCAGGCCAGCGGCATTCCGCTGGTGGTTGTGGCGGTGTCCGAGGCCAAGATGGGCCGACTGCCCGTGGATTTGCGCGGCATGCATCTGCTGATCCTCAACGTCGGCGAGTTGTCCACGGTGGCCGAGGAGCCTGGCGAGGCGCTCGCGCAACTGCACGCGCGCGGCTTGGGCTGCGTGCTGGTGTCACACGGCGACGCCGGCCTGCTGCTGAGCCAGGTCGGCAGCGAGTCGCGTCACTGGGCCGCGCCGCAAGTCCCTGTCGTCGACGTGACCGGTGCGGGTGATGCGCTGGCGGCGGGCGTCTGCGCCGCGCTGCGGAGCGACCCCGACAACGCCGACGCCGCCGCCCGCCTGGGCCTGGACCTGGCCGCGCTGACGCTGCAGACCGAGGACAGCGTCCATCCCGAACTGAACCCGAGTTTTCTCAGCGACCGCTGAACCACCGATGAATGACCTGATCCAGCTTTCTCCCGAAGTCGCCGCTGCCCGTGAGCGGGGCCGGCCCGTCGTGGCGCTTGAGTCCACCATCATTGCCCACGGCATGCCCTGGCCGCAGAACCTGGAGACCGCCCGCGAGGTGGAGGACGTCATCCGCGCCGAGGGCGCCGTGCCGGCCACCATCGCCGTCATCGCCGGGCGCATCCGCGTCGGCCTGACCAACGACGAGCTGACGCAGCTGGCCCAGGCGCCCGACGCGATGAAGCTCAGCCGGCGCGACCTGCCCTATGCCATCGCCACCGGGCAGCTGGGTGCCACGACCGTGGCCGCGACGATGATCTGTGCCCACCTGGCCGGCATCGAGGTCTTCGTCACCGGCGGCATCGGCGGCGTGCACCGCGGCGGGCATGAGAGCTTCGACATCTCGGCCGACCTGCAGGAGCTGGCGCGCACGCCGGTGGCCGTGGTCTGCGCCGGCGCCAAGTCCATCCTTGACCTGGGCCTGACGCTGGAGTACCTGGAGACGCATGGCGTGCCGGTGCTCTCCATCGGCCAGGACAACTTCGCCGCCTTCTTCACACCCGACAGCGGCCTCAAGGCCGACTTCCGCCTGGACGATGCCGAGGCCCAGGCGCGCTTCATCCGCGCCAAGTGGGCGCTGGGCTTGGTCGGCGGCGTCGTCGTCAGCAACCCGGTGCCGGCCGCCGACGCGATGCCGCGCGACCAGATCGACGCGATCACAGCCCAGGCCTTGGCGGAGGCTGAACAGCAGGGCGTGCAGGGCAAGGCCATCACGCCCTTCCTGCTGGCGCGCATCAAGGCGCTGACGGGCGGCCGCAGCCTGGCCACCAACATCGCCCTCGTGAAGAACAACGCGGTGGCCGGCGCGCGGCTGGCGCGCGCACTGCAGAGCTGAGGACGAAAAACGCCTCGGCCAGCAACGTCCGAGCAAAACGCGCCGGGTAAGCTGACTGGTCATTACAGTCAATCCCCTTTACCTTTCGGCAGGCTTGCATGCGCGCGACCCCTTCCTTGATCCTCTGCGCCGTGCTGGTCGCCGGCCTGACTGGCTGTGGAAAAAAAGATGCCGGTGGCGCATCGTCGCCGGCCGGCGCTGCCAGTGGCCCGCAGGCGCAGAACGTCAGCGTCATGCAGGTGAAGCAGGCCGACGTGCCCATCACCGTCGAGGCCAGCGGTACCGTCACCGCACTGCAGAGCGTGGACCTGCGCGCGCAGACGACTTCGATCGTGGCGCAGGTGCTGGTCAAGGACGGCCAGAACGTGAAGAAGGGCGACCTGCTGTTCCGCTTTGACGACCGAGGCGACCGCGCCGCCATGGAGAAGGCGCGCGCCCAGATCGCCCGCGACCGCGCCAGCCTGACCGACCTGGAGCGCCAGCTCAACCGCGCCAAGGAGCTCAAGGCCCAGAACTTCATCGCCCAGAACGCCGTCGACACGGCGCAAGCCAATTTCGACGCCGGCCAGGCCTTGCTGCGCAGCGATGAGGCGGCTCTACAGGCGACCCAGGTCACGCTGGGCTACAACGAGCTGCGCGCGCCCATCAGCGGCCGCGTCGGCATCGTCAGCGTCTACCCCGGCAGCCTGGTGCAGGCCAATGCCACGGCGCTGCCGCTGGTCAACATCGCTCAGCTGGACCCCATCGCCATCAGCTTCACGGTCCCCGAGTCGCAGCTCGCCTCGCTGCTCAGCGCCACGCGCGCCGGTGAGCTGGATGTGGAAGCACTGCCGCCACCGGGCTCGGCGCGTGGGGCCATTTCGATCAAGGGCCGCGTCACGGCGGTGGACAACCTCGTCGACGCGGCCACCGGCACCATCAAGGTCAAGGCCGAGTTCGACAACAAGGCCCAGGCGTTATGGCCGGGCCAGTACCTGCGCGTGCGCGTCACGCTGCGCACCCTCAAGGGCGTGACGGTGGTGCCGCAGGCGGCCATCATCCTGCGCGGCAACGAGCGCTCGGTCTATGTCGTCGGGCCCGACAACACGGCCAAGCTCGTGCCGGTGCAGATGCGCCAGGCCATGGGTGAACAGGCCGTGGTGGAGGGCCTGGAGGCCACCGCCCAGGTCGTCATGGACGGCAAGCAGAACCTGCGGCCGGGCACGCCGCTGCGCATTCAGGCTGCGGGTGCTGCGGGCGCGGCGTCCAGGCCGGCGTCGGGTGCCAGCAAATGACGCGGGCCGAGCGTAGGGCCGCCCCAAGCCGGCACGCCATCCCCTCGGGGGCTGAGGCCGGACGCGGCAAGTCCTGTGGACTTGCCGTGCCTGCCGAAGAGCAGCAGCTCTGCCTGCTGCGCGGCCTGCAAGGCCGACCGATGTACCCAGCGGGCGAGGGGCAGGCATGAGGCTGACTGAGCTGTTCATCCGGCGGCCGGTCATGACCGTGCTGCTGAACCTGGCGCTGGTCATCGCCGGCCTGGCCGCCTGGAGCAAGATCCCGGTCGCCGCGCTGCCCTCGTACAACACGCCCATCATCAACGTCAGCGCCTCGCTGCCGGGGGCGTCGCCGGAGACGATGGCGTCGTCCGTCGCGCTGCCGCTGGAGAAGCAGTTCTCCACGATTGCCGGCCTGCAGACCATCTCGTCGACCAACACGCTCGGCAGCACCTCGCTGACGCTGGAGTTCGACCCCTCGCGCAACATCGACGTGGCCGCCGTGGACGTGCAGGCCGCGTTGTTCCGCGCGCTGCGGGCCCTGCCCACGGAGATGACCTCGCCGCCCAACTACCGCAAGGTCAACCCGGCCGATGCGCCGGTGCTGTTGGTGGCGCTGACATCACCGTCCATGGACCTGACGGAGCTGAACGACTACGCCGAGAACCTGCTCTCGCCCGGCCTGTCCACCGTCGACGGCGTGGCCCAGGTGTCCATCTTTGGCCAGAAGCGCTACGCGGTGCGCGTCAAGGTGCGCACCGATCTGCTGAACCAGCGCAACATCACGCTGGACGAGCTGCAGACGGCCATCCGCACCGCCAACGCCAACACGCCCGTCGGCGTGCTCGACGGCTCGCGCCAGACGCTCACCATCCAGGCCAACAAGCAGCTGCGCAACGCCGCCGAGTTCGGCCGCATCGTCGTCGCCTCGCGCGAGGGCGCGCCGGTCTTCCTGCGCGACGTGGCCGATGTGATGGACAGTGTCGAGACCGCCAAGACCTACTCCACCTACCAGGGCGAGCGCTCCATCGTTCTGGCCATCCAGCGCCAGCCCGACGCCAACACCGTGCAGGTCGTCGACAAGGTCAAGGCGCTGCTGCCGCGCTATGCGGCGCAGATGCCGGCGTCCGTCCAGATGTCGACGCTGAACGACCGCTCGGTGTCCATCCGCGAGTCGCTGCACGACGTCTACCTGACGCTGGCGCTGACGGTCGGCCTGGTCGTGCTGGTCATCTTCATCTTCCTGCGCCGCGCGGTGGCCACGCTGATCCCCACCGCCTCGCTGCCCATCTCGCTGATCGGCGCGCTCACGCTGCTGTTCGCGCTCGGCTATTCGCTCGACAACATCTCGCTGCTGGGCATCACGCTGGCCGTGGGCCTGGTGGTGGACGACGCCATCGTCATGCTGGAGAACATCGTCCGCCACGTCGAGGACGGCATGAAGCCCTTCGACGCGGCCGTGCGCGGCGCGCGCGAGATGGCCTTCACCATCGTCTCCATCTCGGTGTCGCTGGTGGCGGTGCTCATCCCCATCTTCTTCATGCCGGGCGTCATCGGCCTGCTCTTTCACGAGTTCGCCGTCGTGGTGGGTCTGTCCATCGTTGTCTCGGCCGTCGTGTCGCTGACGCTCGTGCCCATGCTGTGCAGCCGCCTGCTCAAGGCGGACGAGCACCATGAGGACGGCCCGATGGGGCGGCTCTTCGAGCGCGGCTTCACGGCCACGCTGAACTTCTACACGCGCACGCTGGACCTGGCGCTGCGCCACCGCCCCTGGGTGCTGGGCGTGGCGGCCCTGAGCTTCGTGGCGACGATCTGGTTCTACATGGCCATCCCCAAGGGCTTCTTCCCCGAGGAGGACATCGGCCAGATGCGGGCCAGCACGGAAGCGCCGGAGGACACGTCCTTCGCCGCGATGACCGTGCTGCAGGAGCGCGTGGCGGCCATCGTCCGCGACGACCCCAACGTGGTGGCGGTCAGCTCGTCCGTCGGCGGCGGCGGCCAGAACCAGCCCGTCAACAACGGCCGCATGTTCATCAACCTCAAGCCCCGCAGCGACCGCGCGGCGATGCCGCAAGTGCTGGAGGGCTTGCGCAAGAAGCTGCGCGCCGTGCCGGGCATCCAGGTCTACCTGAGCCCCGTCCAGAACCTGCAGCTCGGCGGCCGCCAGAGCAAAAGCCGCTACCAGTACACGCTGCAGTCCGTGTCGGCCGGCGAGCTGAGCAGCTGGGCCACCAAGCTGCAGGAGAAGCTGCGCACCGACGAGCGCTTCCGCGACATCACCAGCGACTCGCAGATGCGCGGCCTGCAGGCCAGCCTCATCATCGACCGCGAGCGCGCCGCCATCCTGGGCGTGCAGATGCAGGACCTGCGCAACGCGCTCTACGGTGCCTTCGGCGAGCGCCAGGTCTCCAGCATCTATGCCGAGAGCAACACCTACCAGGTCATCATGGAGGCGGGCGACGACGACCGCAGCAGCGAGACCGCCTTCGACAAGATCTATCTGCGCGGCAAGAACGGCGCCCAGGTGCCGCTGACCGCCTTTGCCACCGTGCAGCGCACGCTGGGCCCCACGGCCGTCAACCACCAGGGCCAGCTGCAGGCCATCACCATCAGCTTCAACCTCGCCCAAGGCGTGCCGCTGGGCGACGCCACCAAGCAGATCGAGGCCTTCACGCAGGAGATCAAGCTGCCGCCCAGCGTCATCACGAGCTACGGTGGCGACGCGGCCGTGTTCCAGGATTCGCAAAGCGGCCAGCTGCTGCTGATCGGCCTGGCCGTGGCTGTCATCTACGTGCTGCTGGGCGTGCTTTACGAGAGCTACATCCACCCGCTCACCATCCTGGCCGGCCTGCCCTCGGCGGCGGTGGGCGCACTGGTCACGCTGCAGCTCTTCGGCATGGAGCTGACCATCATCGCCACCATCGGCATCGTCATGCTGATCGGCATCGTCAAGAAGAACGCGATCATGATGATCGACTTCGCGCTGGACGTGCAGCGCAGCCAGGGTCTGCCGCCCGCCGAGGCCATCCGCCAGGCCTGCATCCTGCGCTTTCGGCCCATCATGATGACGACGCTGGCCGCGCTGATGGGCGCACTGCCCATCGCGCTGGGCCTGGGTGCCGGCGCCGAGCTGCGCCAGCCGCTGGGCCTGGCCGTGGTGGGCGGGTTGATCCTGTCGCAGGCCGTGACGCTCTACATCACGCCGGTCATCTACCTGGCGCTGGACCGCTTCAGCGGCAACGGGCCGGATGTGCGTGAGGTGGCGGAGTTCGGCAGCAAGGCGGCCTGATTCAGCCGAGCCGGAGGCGACCTTCGCGGCTCTCGGTCAGCAGCCGCTGGGCCGCGCGCTCGATCATGGCGATGACCGCGTCGAAGCCAGCGACCGGGCCGAAGTAGGGGTCGGGCACGTCCTGGCCGGCCAGTTCGGGCACGAAATCGGTCAGCAGCAGGATCCTGGCGTGGTGCTCTGGCGCCGTCTTGGCGCGCAGCGCGTCGGCGTGCTCGGCCTCCATGACCAGCACCAGGTCGTATTGGCCTAGGTCCTCGGGCTGCACGCGGCGCGAGCGCCACTTGCGGTCCAGGCTGTACTTGTGGCGCGTCAGCGCCGCAGCGGCGCGCGCGTCCACCGGGCCGCCGCGCGGGTCGGCATGCACGCCGGCCGAGACGATGGTCTTGAACACATCACCCAGCCTGGCCTTGAAGATGGCCTCGGCCATCGGTGAGCGGCAGATGTTGGCGGTGCAGACGAGGAGGATGGCGGCCATGGTTCAGACCCGTGCAAGTTCCGTGCGCATGGCGTCGATGACGGCCTTGTAGTCCGGCTTGCCGAAGATGGCCGAGCCGGCGACGAAGGTGTCGGCGCCCGCTGCGGCGATCTCGCGGATGTTGTCTACCTTGACGCCGCCGTCGATCTCCAGGCGGATGTCGCGGCCGCTCTTGTTGATGAGTTCGCGCACCTTCTTCAGCTTGGCCAGCGCGCTGGGGATGAAGCTCTGCCCGCCAAAGCCCGGGTTCACGCTCATCAGCATGACCAGGTCCACCTTGTCGATGACCCACTCCAGCACGTCCAGCGGCGTGGCGGGGTTGAAGACCAGGCCGGCCTGCTTGCCCTCGCCCTTGATGAGCTGCAGCGTGCGGTCCACGTGCGTGCTGGCGTCGGGGTGGAAGGTCACCAGGTCGGCGCCTGCGCGGCAGAAGGCCTGGGCCAGGCTGTCGACCGGCTGCACCATCAGGTGCACATCCAACAGGGCCGGCGTGCCATCGGGCTTGACCGCATGCTTGCGCAGCGCCTCGCAGATCATGGGCCCGAAGGTCAGGTTGGGCACGTAATGGTTGTCCATCACGTCGAAGTGGATCCAGTCGGCGCCGGCGGCCAGCACGTTCTTCACTTCCTCGCCCAGGCGGGCGAAGTCGGCGGACAGGATGCTGGGGGCGATGCGGTATTGCGTAGCGGCGGGCATAGCCGCCGAGTTTAAGTTCCCGGTCGGTTGAAACTGTCGCGCGCCTGCTGCGCCAAGGCCCAGTGGTGGCAGCCGGGCTGGTGGTCGTTGATCAGGCCCATGGCCTGTATCAGCGCGTGCATGGTGGTGGGGCCGACGAACTTCCAGCCGCGCTTCTTCAGGTCCTTGGACAGCGCCTCGGACGGTGCCGACGTCGCCAGGTTGTGCGCGATGGAATTCTTCGGTGGCTCGAAGCGCCACAGGTAGGCGGCTAGCGAGCCGTTCTCGCCCACCAGTTCCACGCAGCGCCCGGCGTTGTGAATGGCCGCCTCGATCTTGCCGCGGTGGCGGACGATGCCGGCGTCAAGCAGCAGGCGGTTCACGTCCGCCTCGCCGAAGCGGGCAACCTTGTTGTAGTCGAACCCCGCGAAGGCCGCGCGGAAGGCCTCGCGCTTGTTCAGGATGGTCCGCCACGACAGGCCGCTCTGGAAGCCTTCCAGGCAGAGCTTCTCGAACAGGCGGAAGTCGTCGGCCACCGGCCGGCCCCATTCCTCGTCGTGATAGTGCAGATAGGTCGCATCGCCGGGTGCTGCGGCGCACCAGGCACAGCGCGGCCGGCCGTCGGGTGGCAGGTACAAAGGCTTCATCGGTATTTGTCGGCCAGCTGCCGCAGCACGCCATCGCGCTCCAGCTTGCGCAGCGCCTGCGTCAGCTTCTCCTCCACGGCGCCGGGCAGGTCGGCGCGCAGGGCCAGGTATTGCGGTTCTTCCTGGAAGACGGTGCGGCCGATCTTCATCCTGTCGCCCAGCCGGTTGTCGGCAATGTGGTGGCGCAGGTTGATGTCCTGGCCGTAGATGATGTCGGCCCGGCCCATCGTCAGCATCTGAAGGGCCTCACGCTCGGAGCTGACCTCGGCAATGGTCACGTCGGCCTGCAGCAGGTGGCGCGCGATGGCCGTGCCGCGCATGACCAGCACACGCTTGGCGCGACTGGCGGCGGCCAGTTCGGCCAGCGTGTCGAACTGACGCGCATCGTCGGCGCGCTGCACGACGACATGGCGGATGACGTAGAGCGGCACGGGCGAGTAGCGCCACTGCTTCTCCCGCTCGGGCGACTTCAGCAGGCAGAAAAAGGCATCGACCTGGCCCTCGGCCAGCAGGCGCTCGACGCGCTTGAGCGGCACATGCTGCTCAAGCCCCGTGAAGTGCAGCGTCGGCTCGGCCTTCTCGACGGCGCGCAGGATCTCCACGCACAGCCCTGGCTTCTGCGGGCGCCCATCGGGGTCGTACTTGACAGCCGAGCCGGCTTGCTGGACGGTGCGAAGGCTGGCCTCCTGTGCCGGCGCGGCCAGGCTCAGGAGGGCAGCCAACAGCCCGAGCCAACGCTGCATTTGGGGTCCGCGCACCAACATGCAATCAGCATAGCGACAATCACACCATGCCCAACCCCAGTTTCAGCTGCAGCGTCGCCGTGCAGACCCTGCCCGAGCAGACCCATCTCGAGCAAGGCCTCTACGCCTTCAGCTACACCCTCACCATCGAGAACACCGGCGACGTGCTGGCCCAGCTCATCGGGCGGCATTGGGAAATCACCGACGCGCGCGGCCAGGTGCAGATCGTCGACGGCCTCGCCGTCGTCGGCCACCAGCCGGTGCTGGCGCCGGGCCAGAGCTTCCAGTACAGCTCCTGGGCCCAGATCGGCACGCCGCAGGGCACGATGCGCGGCCGCTTCCTGTGCGTGACCGAGGGCTGCGAGATCTTCCACGCCGACGTCGCCGAGTTCCTGCTGGCCGACAGCGCTTCTTTGCATTGACCTGGGACCTCACCGCGCTGCTGAACGCAGCCGACCCGCAGGCGGCGCTGGCCGAGCGCAACCTGTGGCTGGTGCGCCTGCTTGAATGGCTGCGCCACGCGCCGCGTGAAGAAACCGCTGCAGGCACGCCGCTGCCCCTGGTGCGCCTCAAGCACCTGCTCAATGTGCTGGAGCGCCACCCCGAGCACGCACAAGCGTTCGCTGGCGTCATCGCCGGCGTCTGGAACGATGTCGACGCGGTCAGCCTATTCGCCGAGGTTGGTTTCGCGCCGCGCATGGCGCTGTGGGGCGAGTTCCTCGCCCGCCTGCACCGCCGCCTGCTGCCGGCCACGACCGACACGCGCGAACTCGCGGCGCTGTTCGAGCTGCTGTTCGGCGCCGAGACGGACGAGGACTGGATCGCTGCCATCGACGACGAGCTGCTGGGCCGGCTGAGCCTGCTGTTTGCCGCGGCGCCCGATGGCGGCTGGCGCGTCGAGGCGCGCGCGGCCATCACCGTGCTCATCAGCCATGTGCACGCCGCCGGCCTGGCCGGGCCGCTGCGCCTGCGCATGGACGAGCTGCTGCTGCAGGACAAGCCCTTCCACCAGTTGCCCGCTGCCTGGGCGGCCGTCGAGCGAGCCCAGGCCGGCCTGGACGGCCTGGATGGCGGCAGCGCCACGCTGGCATCGGCGATGCAGTACCTGCACGCCCTCCTGGATGGCTGCCGCACGGCGGCATTGACGGTGCCCGAGCACCTCGAAGCCCACGGTGTGTCGGTCGACCTGATGTTCTCGGTGGAGCAGCTCACCGCGCGGCTGGAGCGCATCGAGGCACTGCTGGCCTGCCTGCTGTCGCAGGAGCCCCGGCGTGAGCTGCTGCGCCTCGTGGCCGGCCTAGTGCGCGTGGTGCACGAGCGGCGCAGCCTGCACACGCTGTTCGCGCGCCACTACTCGCTGCTGGCGCGCAAGGTGGCCGAGCGCAGCGCCGAGACCGGCGAGCACTACATCACCCGCACCCGCGCCGAGTACCGCGACATGCTCAGGCGCGCGGCCGGCGGCGGTGCCGTCATCGCCGGCACCACCTTCGCCAAGTTCCTCATCGCCCTGCTGGGCTTCACTGCCTTCTGGGGCGGCTTCTGGGCCGGCGTGAACTACGCGCTGAGCTTCGTCCTCATCCACTTGCTGCACTGGACAGTGGCGACCAAGCAGCCCGCCATGACGGCACCCGTCATGGCCGACAAGCTGCTCTACATCGACAGGGACGACGGCCTGCAGGGCTTCGTCGACGAGGTCACCCACCTCGTGCGCTCGCAGGTGGCCGGCATCATCGGCAATCTCGCGCTGGCCGCCCCCCTGGTGCTGGCCGTGCAGGGCCTGTGCTGGCTGGCCTTCGGGGCGCCGCTGGTGGGTGAGAAGGACGCCCACTACGTGCTGCATTCGCTGAGCCTCTTCGGGCCCTCGCTGCTGTTCGCCGCCTTCACCGGCACGCTGCTGTTCGCCTCCAGCCTGATTGCCGGCTGGGTGGAGAACTGGTTCGTCTTCTACCGCCTGGACAGTGCCATTGCCTGGAACCCGCGCATCGTCGCGACCCTGGGCCAGGCGCGCGCGCAGCGCTGGTCGCACTGGTGGCGGGCCAACATCTCGGGCCTGGCGGCCAACATCAGCCTGGGCCTGATGCTGGGCCTGGCGCCCGCGCTGCTGGCCTTCGTCGGCCTGCCCATCGAGGTGCGCCATGTGACGCTGTCCACCGGCCAGCTCGCCGCTGCCGTCGGCGCGCTGGGCCTGGGCGTCATGGGCAGCTGGGCGTTCTGGTCCTGCGTGATCTGCATCGCCGGCATCGGCGCGCTCAATGTCGGCGTCAGCTTCTTCTGCGCCTTCAAGGTGGCCATGCGCTCACGTGGCGTGCGGCTGGCGGACCGCAAGCGCGTCTACGCGGCCATCCGCACGCGACTGCGGCGCGAGCCGCTCAGTTTCCTTATTCCTCCGCGCTAATCCTCTTTGCGCTCGCCCTTCTTGCGGCCCGAGAACATGGTCCACCAGATGATGAAGACGAAGATCAGCAGCGCGCCGAAGGCTTCGAGGATCAGGAGCAGCATGGGATGGTGGGCGCGTGGGGGTCTGGCCGCGATTCTAGGAATGCTGGCCGCCTGCTCATCCCCACCGCTGCTGCCACCGCCGCCCGTGACGCGGCCGACCCCGCAAGCACCGGCGCCGGCCCCGACCCAACGCTGGGTGGCGGCCGACTGGAAGGACCTGCCCGGCTGGGGCAGCGACGACCTGCTCGCGGCCTGGCCGGCGCTGCTCGGCAACTGCCAGCGCCCGGCCGCCGGCTGGGCCGAGTTCTGCGCCCGCGCCGCGCTGCAGACACCCGCCGACAGCATGGAGGCCGCGCTGCTGCTGATGAAGCACCTGCGGCCCTGGCGCATTGCCACCGACGGCGGCGAGGCGACTGGCCTGCTGACCGGCTACTTCGAGCCCCAGCTCGCCGCCAGCCGCACGCGGCAGGGCGCTTTCCAGTGGCCGCTGCACATGCTGCCGGCCGACCCCACCCTGCGCCGCCTGCCGCGCCGCGACATCGACGCCCACCCGCGCTTCACGGCGCTGGAGCTGGCCTTCGTCGACGACCCCTTTGCGCTGCTGCAGCTGCAGATCCAGGGCTCCGGCCGACTGGTGATGCGCGACGCTGGCGGCACCGAGCGACTCAGCCGCGTCGCCTTTGCCGGCCACAACGACCAGCCCTTCGAGTCCGTCGCCAAGGCGCTATTGGCGCGAGGCGAGGTGCGTGATGCGAGCTGGAAGGGCCTGAGTGATTGGGCGCGCAGCAACCCGGCCAAGGTGCGCGACGCGCTGGCCGTCAACCCGCGCGTCGTCTACTTCCGCGAGGAGCCGCTGGCGGATGCAGGCCAGGGCCCGCGTGGTGCCCAGGGCGTGGCGCTCGTGCCTGGCCGCTCGGTCGCCATCGACCGCTCGTTCATCGCATTAGGCACGCCGCTGTGGCTGGACAGCACCGAGCCGCTGTCCACCACACCGCTGCGCCGCCTCGTGTTGGCGCAGGACACCGGCGGCGCCATCACCGGCGCCGTGCGCGCCGACCTGTTCTGGGGCTGGGGCGAGGACGCCGCGCTGCAGGCCGGCCGCACAAAGCAACCGCTGCGGCTGTGGGCGCTGCTGCCCCAGGGCGTCACTCCGTGACCTTCACGCCCTTCCAGAAGGCATAACGCCCCTTGATCTCGGCCGCAGCGGGCAGCGGGTCGGCGTAATACCAGACCGCATCTGCGTTCATCTCGCCGTTGACGAACAGGCTGAGGTACTGCGCCTGGCCCTTCCAGTGGCAGCCGGTGCGGTGGTTGGAGAAGGTCGTGTACTCCTTCTTCAGCGACTCGGGCGGGAAGTAATGATTGCCCTCGACCACCACCGTGTCGTCGCTCTCGGCGAGGGTCACGCCGTTCCACACTGCCTTCATCGTCTGCTCCGGGAGAATCGAGGGATGCGACGCTACCACTCTCACCTCGGCCGCGACATCGTCCTCACCGGCGGCAGCGCCCGGGATCTCGACCCCGGCCAGTTCGGCGTGCTCGCCATCGACGGCGGCGGGGGCGGTTGGTCGGTCGTGCACAAGGGGCCCGGTGGCGAGGTGGTCGACCTCAACAACGAGATGCATTTCGAGACGCCGGAGGTCGCGCTGGCCTTCGTCAAGGAGTTGATCGGGATGCTCGATGCCTGAGCCTCTGCGGGGCGACGTGTTGACCGGGCGCGTGCGTTACGCGCCAGTCAAGTCGCTCTGGCTGGCAAGCATGGTGCTGGGTGCTGTGGTGGGTGGGGCGCTGACGTTCAGCGTAGCGGCCTTGACGCTGTTTGTCGGGCTCTCGCTGCTGACGCTGCTGCTCGGCCACACGCTGGGCAGCCATCGCAAGCTGATCCACGACAGCTTTGCCTGCCCGCGCTGGATGGAGATCGCGCTCGTCTGGTGGGGCGTGCAGGTCGGCCTCGCCGGGCCGCTGGGCTTGAAGCGCCAACACGATCTCCGCGATCTGGCCCAACGCCGCCCGCGTTGCCACCCGTATCTGCGGCATGGCCAGTCGTTCTGGAAGGACGCCTGGTGGCAGCTGCACTGCGAGCTCACGCTCGATGACTCGCCGCCTCTGCCCGACCCACGCCACCTGGAGCGCGATGCCGTGCTGCGGTGGCTGGAGCGCACCTGGATGCTGCAGGTGCTGTTGACCGCAGGGCCGCTGTGGGCGCTGGGCGGATGGGCTTTCATCTGGTGGGGCGTCTGCGCGCGCGTGGCGGCTTGCGTGACCGGGCATTGGTTGATTGGCTATTTCGCCCACAACCATGGCCACCAGCCGGTGCTGCTGCCGGGTGCGGCGGTGCAGGGGCGCAACCTGCCCTGGCTGTCGCTGCTCACGATGGGCGAGAGCTGGCACAACAACCACCATGCCCACCCGGGTTCGGCGCGTCTGGGCACGCGCCCGGGCGAATGGGACCCGGGCTGGTGGCTGTTGCGCGGGCTGGCGTCGTGCGGGCTGGCCTGGCATCTGCAGCGCCCCGACCTGCATCCGGAGCCAGCGGCTCCATCACCTGAGGAAACGCCCGGCGATGACATGGCCTCCTTTGCCTGAACCTGAATCCACGGAGCGCAAGCTGCCGTTCTCGCGCGCATGGCCCGTCGTGGCGGGCGTCTTGTTCGGGTTGGCGGTGCGTGCCCTGGCCGAGGCGAGGCTGCCATTCGGGCTCTATCCGATGATGTTCAGCTTCATCGTCCTCGTGCCCTTTGCGGTGGGCGCGGTGACGGTCTACGTCGCCGAGCGCAGCGAACCCCGCACGGCGGGCTATCACTTTCGCGCCGGCTTCATGGCCAATGTCTTCCTCGTGCTGGGCACGCTGGTCATCCTGCTGGAAGGCTTGATCTGCGCCATCCTGATCGTGCCGCTGCTGGCCCTGATCGGTGGTGTGGGCGGGTTGGTGATGGGAGGGATTTGTCACGCCACGAACTGGCCCAGGTCGGGCGTCGGCGTGGTGGCGGCCCTGCCCCTGCTGATGGCCGGCGTCGAGGCGCCACTGGCACTGCCGGATCGCTTTGGCAGCCTGCAACGCGAGTGCTTGATCGCGGCGTCACCCGAGCAGGTCTGGGCGCAGCTGATGAGCATGCC
Source organism: Roseateles sp. P5_E8 (assembly GCF_054177665.1). Lineage (NCBI taxonomy): Bacteria > Pseudomonadati > Pseudomonadota > Betaproteobacteria > Burkholderiales > Sphaerotilaceae > Roseateles > Roseateles sp. P5_E8. Next base: position 63,564 of record NZ_JBGCUM010000008.1, read on the forward strand.
GGCGATCCGGCCCGAGGAGATGGAAGACGGCTGGATGTACCGCATCGGCGTGCCGCTGCCGCTCTCCGGCGTGACCCGGCAGGACGGTGCGGCGTTGCTGCGTCACGTGGAAATGGGTCGGGGCATCCAGTTCGATCAGGTGTCGACCGACTGGCAGCCGGCCCGGCGCGTGCGTTGGACTTATCGCTTCACCGCCGAGTCCTTCCCGCCGCGCGCCATGGACGACCACGTCCGCATCGGCGGGCGCCACTTCGACCTGCTCGACACTGTCTACACGCTTCAGCCTGAAGGTGCCGGCACGCGGCTGAAGGTGTCGATGAGTTACCGCGTCAGCACCCAGTTCAACTGGTACGCCGAGCCGCTGGCGCGCTGGCTCATCGGCAATTTCGAGGAGGTCGCCTTGCGGCTGTACGCGCTGCGCGCGGAAGGCGATGCGCGCGGAGACAACGCCGGCCTGACGCGTTAGGCTGGCGGGGGAGCATCAGACCGGACCTGCGTATGACCGCCTCGCCCCACTCGCTGACCCTCTACGGCGCCGAAGCCTCCGGCGCCGTCGCCGTGGAAGCCGCGCTGACCCTGCTGGGCCTGCCCTACACGCTGATCGAAGGCGCCACCTGGGCCGAAGAAGCCGCGCGGGACCGCGTCGCCACCAGCAACCCGATGCGCCAGATCCCGACGCTGGTTATGCCCGACGGCGAGGTCATGACCGAGAGTGCGGCCATCCTGATCTACCTGGCCGACCTGGACCCGGCTGCCACGCTGGCCCCGGCGCCCAACGACCCGAAGCGGCGCCAGTTCCTGCGCTGGATGCTCTATGTGTCGTCGGCCATCTACGCGCTGCACTGGATCAAGCCCGACGTGAAGCGCATCGGCGCGCCCGAGGCTGCGCGCGAGTCGGTCGTCGAGGCCGTGCACGAGCGCATCGCCTTTTGCTGGGCCAATATGGACGAGCAGCTCTCGCCGGGCGACTACCTGCTGGGTGATGAGTTGACGGTGCTGGACCTGTATGTGGCCGTCGTCTCGCGCTTCGGACCCTGGCGCGAGCGCTTCTGCGAGGTGGCGCCGCGCATGGTGCCGGCCGTCCATCGTGTCGACGCCGATCCGCGGCTGGCGGCGTTGTGGCGGGAGAGGTTTCCGGAGGACTGAAAGGAGCGCCAATTGAGCCACGACCCCATGTCCCCATTCGATGTCTTCATCGGTACCTGGAACACCACGGGCGAGGTGTTGGAGACGGCCACCAACCCGGCCTGCCAGCTGGTGGCGACGGACACCTACCGCTGGCTGCCGGGCCGGCACTTCATCGTGCACGACGTGGACGCGCGCTTTGACGGCCAGCCGACGCGGTCCATGGAGGTCATGGGTTATGACGCGGCCAAGCGGCAGCACTTCGCGCGCTCCTTCGACGACCAGGGTGCGACCGAGGTGTTCGTCGTCGAGCTCGACGGGCGGCGCTGGCGTATCCACGGCAAGACGGTGCGCTTCGACGGCAGCTTCAACGCCCGCAAGAGCCGGCTCGGCGGGCAGTGGGAGCTGAAGAGCCCCAGGGTAGGCTGGCAGCCATGGATACGGCTGGAACTGGAGCGCGCCTGACAGGCTGGCCGGCTCTACGCATTGAGGATCGACGCGATGATTTCCGAACGCTTCAACATCTTTGGCGGCCTGTTCGACATTGAGCGCACCGGCGGCGGCTGGTCTGTGCTGGCCGTGGGCAACGATGGCAAGCGGTCACCGGCCCACTTCGTCATCCCGGAGTTCGTGGCCGACGAGGAACTGGAGCAGTTCCTGTTCGACCTGTTCCACGAGCAGGCGGGCTACAAGAAGGGCGGGATCTTTCGCGTCCAGCGCTAGATCAAACCTGCCCACCCGCCTTCGCCCCTTTGCCTTGCAGTACCGGTGCATCCGGCATGCCGAGCAAGTCCGCCGCCAGCGCCTCGGCTACTTCGATGCCGTCGACACCGGCGCTCATGATCCCGCCCGCGTACCCCGCGCCTTCGCCGGCCGGGAAAAGCCCGCGCACGTTGACGCTCTGGTAGTCCCGCCCGCGGTTGATGCGCAGCGGCGATGACGTGCGCGTCTCCACGCCGGTCAGCACTGCGTCCGGCCGGTCATAGCCGCGGATCTGGCGGGAGAAGGCGGGTAATGCTTCGCGGATCGCCTCCAGGCAGTAGGGCGGCAGCGAGCCATTGCCCTTCTGCTGCAGGTCGGTCAGCGTGACGCCCGGCTTGTAGCTGGGCGCCACGTCGCCGAATTCCTTGCTTACCTGGCGCTTGACGAAGTCGCCCACCAGCGAGCCCGGCGCCAGGTAGCCGCCGCCGCCCAGCTCGTAAGCGCGGCTTTCCCAGATGCGCTGGAAGGCCATGCCGTCCAGCGGGTTCACCGCGCTGCCGTCGCGCTTGCCGTCCTGCCGGTAGTCCTCGGGCGTCAGGCCCACGACGATGCCGGCGTTGGCGTTGCGCTCGTTGCGCGAGTACTGGCTCATGCCGTTGGTGACGACGCGGTTCTCTTCGCTCGTTGCAGCCACCACGGTGCCACCCGGGCACATGCAGAAGCTGTAGACCGCGCGACCGTTCTTGGCATGGTGGACGAGCTTGTAGTCGGCCGCGCCGAGGATCTCGTTGCCGGCGTGGGCGCCGAAGCGGGCCGCGTCGATCAGGCTCTGCGGGTGCTCGATGCGGTAGCCGATGGAGAAGGGCTTGGCCTCCATGTGCACGCCGCGCGCATGCAGCATCTGGAAGGTGTCGCGCGCGCTGTGGCCCAGTGCGATGACGACGTGGGTCGTGTCAATCTGCTCGCCGGATTCCAGCGTCACGCCGCGCACCGCGCCGTCCTCGATCAGCAGGTCGCTCATCTTCTGCTGGAAGCGGATCTCGCCGCCCAGCGCCTCGATGTCGGCGCGCATCTTGATGATCATGCTGACCAGCCGGAAGGTGCCGATGTGAGGCTTGCTCACAAACAGGATCTCGTCCGGCGCGCCCGCCTTGACGAACTCGGTCAGCACCTTTCGCGTCAGGTGGCGCGGGTCGGTGATCTGGCTCCACAGCTTGCCGTCGGAGAAGGTGCCCGCGCCGCCCTCGCCGAACTGCACATTGCTCTCGGGGTCGAGCTTCTGCTCGCGCCACAGGCCCCAGGTGTCCTGCGTGCGCTCGCGCACCGCCTTGCCGCGTTCCAGCACGATGGGCTTCAAGCCCATCTGCGCCAGGATCAGCGCGGCGAACAGGCCGCAGGGGCCGAAGCCGACGACGACGGGTCGCAGGCCGGTGTGCTCACCCACCTGGGCCAGGAAGTGGTAGCCGGTGTCGGGCGTGGGGCGGATCTGGTGGTCGCCGGCAAAGCGCGCCAGCACGGCGGCTTCATCGAGGCCGTCGGCCAGCGTGCAGTCCAGCGTGTAGACGAGCTGGATATCGCTGCGCTTGCGCGCGTCGTAGCCGCGCCGGAAGACGTGAATGGCGGCCAGCTCGGCGTCGGCCAGCTTGAGCCGCGCCAGCACGGCGGGGCGCAGGGCCTCCGGGGCATGGGCCAGCGGCAGGCGGAGTTCGGTGATGCGGATCATGGTTTGGTCGATATCTAGCCGACAAAAACAAACAGGCCCCGAGGGGCCTGTGTGGTGGTGAGCGTCAGGCGTGAGCCCGAAAGATCAGCCCGAATGCGGGCGCTTGCCCGGGTTCTTCTTGGAGCGGGTGTGGGCACCGCGCTCCAGGCTGCTCAGCTGGCCCTTGCCGGCGGTGAAGGTCACGCCCTTGGGGGCTTCGGGACGGGGGGAGGCGCGGCGGTCCGCTTCGGTAACGATCTTGTTGCCCATGATGGCTCCAGTAAAACTAGCCCACAACAGGGGCAAAACGACGAAAGGGGCGCATTTTAGCCTTGTCGGCGGGGAGGCGCCTTCTGCTCAGCAAAACTGCGGATGTGCAGGCAGCCCGACTTGGGAAACAGTGGGGTGCTGGAGCTCAGGGAGAAGACCGTGGCGGAATCACAGAACAAGCAGCCGCCGCAGGGGGCCGCCCGCTTGGCTGCCTTTGTCCGCAGCATGGCGCGCGGCCTGGAAACCTGGATGAGCGGCGCTGCCGCCGAGGGCAAGCCGCCCGACGAGGCCAGGCTGCTGCGGGACCGCCGCGCCGCCATAGCTCTGCCGGCCACCGAGCGCTTCGACGCGCTGGCCTTGTCGGGCGGCGGCATCCGCAGCGCGACCTTCTCGCTGGGCGTGCTGCAGGCCCTGGCCGAGACCGGGCGCAAGCGCACGGAGTCGGGGCCGAACCAGCCGCCCGACGACTTCAAGGCGTCGATGCTGGCGCGTTTCGACTACCTGTCCACCGTCAGCGGCGGCGGCTTCATCGGCGCCTTCCTCGTCGGGCTGTTCGTGCCCGGGCGCCTGCGCAAGGCCGCACAGACGCCAGGAGATGCCGAAGCTGCCGCCAACGACGCCCGGGCGGTGCTGGGCAGCGGCCCGCCCGAGCGCATCCGCGCGGCGACCATGGGCGGCGAGAAATCGCTGCTGAAGGCGCCGCTGGCCTGGCTGCGCGAGAACGGCCGCTACCTGACGCCCACCGGCTCGGGCGATCTGGTCTACGCCGCCGGCATGGGCCTGCGCAACTGGATCTCGCTGCACGTCGTCATCGGCGTCGCGCTGCTGCTGGCCCTGACCTTGCTCGCGGCGCTGCGCAGCGTGGTCGCGCAGCCGTGGAGCGGGCCGCTTGCCGATCTGGAGACCCAGTTGCTGGGAGAGGCGCTGAAGGCTGCGGATGCGCTGAGCGAATCAGCCCCGGCCTGCACCGCCAAATGTCCAGCCACGCCGCTGTCCGGCCTCATCTGGTGGAGTTCGCTGTTCGCGCTGGCCCTGGCGCCGCTGCTGTTGTGGGTGCTGCCCATGGGCATCGCCTTCTGGACGACCAGCCGTCGGCCGGACGGCAAGAGCCTGCCCATCAGAAACCGCAGCGTGCTGGGCATGACGCTGGCGGCCGTCGTCTTTGCGGCGCTGGCCTGGTTCGGCGCGGGTGGTTCGCAGGGCCTGCAGTGGGTCTGGTGGGGCCTGGCGGCGTTGACGCTGCTGGGCGTGCTGGTGCATGTGGTGCTGGCCTTCTTCGAGGAGAGTGCGCGCATGCAGGCCGTGCTGCTGACGCGCTGGCTGGGCACGGGCCTGATCGCCACCGGCGCGCTGCTGCTGCTGGGCGTCATCGAGACGCTGGGCCACACGCTCTACCTGCTGACGATCACCCAAAGTGCCTGGCTGCCCAGCGTGCCGGCGGCGCTGGGCGCGGCGCTGGCCTGGATGGCCAAGAAGATCGGTGCCTCGGGCAAGGGCAGCGCTCCGGGCTGGCTGCAGAAGATACCGCTGACGACGCTGGGCGGCTTTGCCGGGCTGGCCGTGTTGCTGCTCATCGCCACCGTGTGGGCCTGCGGCGTGCAGTGGCTGGCCTGGCAGGGCGAGAGGCCGTCCATGGCCGGCATGACCAGCGCCGCGCATCTGCAGCTGCTGCTGATTCACGCGCTGGCCTGGCTGCTGCTGGCCGCCGGCGTGGGCCAGTTCCCGGCGTTCATCAACCTGTCCAGCCTGCAGAGCTTCTACGCCGCGCGGCTGATCCGCACCTATCTCGGCGCCAGCAATGGCGAACGCTTCAACGGCGATGCCAAGCATCTGTCGGCCGCCGAGCCGCTGCCCGGCGACAACCTGCCGTTCGCCGACCTCTATGCCGCAGACAAGTTGAAGACATGGGCGCCGCTGCACCTCGTCAACGTGACGCTCAACAAGACCATCGACCCCGCCGAGCAACTGGTGCAGCGCGACCGCAAGGGCCAGCCCATGGCCGTCATGCCCTATGGCTTCGGCATCGACGGCAGCAAGCCCAACCTCTTCAAGCCCCAGGGCGGCAAGCTGCCGCTGAACCCCGCCATGCACCTGGGCGACTGGGTGGGCACCTCGGGCGCCGCCTTCTCGACCGGCATCGGCCGCGAGACGACGCTGGGCATGTCGCTGCTGATGGGGTCGGCCAATGTGCGCCTGGGCGTCTGGTGGGCCTCGGGCGTTCACGAGCACGAGCCGCCGCCCTGGTGGAATCTGCTGGCCTGGGCGGGCCGTGGCCTGGGCATCGTGTTCCGCACGCAGACCTATCTCGGCTACGAGTTCACGGCCCGCTTCTACGGCCTGCGGCGGCGCTGGCAGTACCTGTCGGACGGCGGGCATTTCGAGAACACGGCGCTGTACGAGCTGCTGCGCCGCGAGCGCAAGGTGGGCTTCATCCTGGCCAGCGACAACGGCGCCGACCCTGGCTACCGCTTCGACGACCTCGCCAACCTGATCCGCCTGGCGCGCATCGACCTGCGCACCGAGGTCAGCGTCGTGAGCGACTTCCGCAGCGCGAAGCTGCTGCCCAGGGTCTTCGGCACGACGGCGCAGTTCAGCGCCGACGGCAGCCAGCCCAACCCGGCCGCGCTGCTGCTGCGCGCCCAGGCCTTGCCGGGCGACGACGGCATCTCGCCGCCGCCCTGCTGGATCGTGCTGCTCAAGCCGAGCAAGCAGTCCGGCGCGGCCGCCGACGTGCTGCAGTACGCCAAGACGCACCCGGACTTTCCGCAGGAGCCCACGGCCGACCAGTTCTTCGACGAGGCGCAGTGGGAGAGCTACCGCAGCCTGGGCCAGCACATCGCCGGGCGCGTGCTGGCGCCGGACGTCTGGGCGGAGCTGGAGCAGCTGATGGCCGGCCAGACGCCGACCGGCGTCAGCCCGTCGCCTTGAGCCAGCTCTCGAAGGCCGCCAGGTCCATGGGCTTGGCCAGCAGATAGCCCTGCAGCAGGTCGCAGCCGCAGGCCTTGACGACGGCCAGCTCGGCCTCGTTCTCGACGCCCTCGGCCGTCACCGTCAGGCCCAGGCCCTGGCCCACACCGACGATGGAGCGCAGCAGCGCCTCGCGGCGCGGGTCGGTGTTGACGTCCTGCACGAAGCTGCGGTCGATCTTCAACTCGTCCACCGGCAGGTGCTGCAGATAGGCGAGCGAGGACTGGCCCGTGCCGAAGTCGTCGATGGCCAGGCGCACGCCCCAGCTCCTCAGCGCATGCAGCACGGCGATGGGGTCGGTGCCGCTGGACATCAGGCCCGTCTCGGTCACCTCCAGCTGCAGCTGGCCGGGGTCGACGCGGTACTCGGCCAACATCGCCGCCAGCCGTGCGGGCAGGGTCTGGTCCTGGAGGTCCAGCGTCGAGATGTTGACGGCGATGTAGATGGGCGGCAGACCGGCGGCCTCGCGTTCGGCCAGCGTGTGCACCGCGCGGTCCAGCATCCAGTCGGTGATCTGGCGGATGCGGCCGCTGCGCTCGGCAAAGGGGATGAAGTCGCCCGGTGGCAGCCAGCCGCGCTGCGGGTGGTGCCAGCGCACCAGGGCCTCGGCGCCGAGGATGCGGCCGGTCTTCAGGCAGCGCTTGGGCTGCAGGAACTGGCGCAGCTGGTTCTGCTGGATGGCGACGGCCAGGTCGGACAGCAGGCTCAGGTGCAGGGCGCGTGCGGCCTCGGCGCCGGGGTTGTAGATGGACACCGGCTGGCGCAGCCGCTTGGCCTCGAACATGGCCTGCTCGGCACGGCGCAGCAGCGTCTCGGTGCCGTCGGCGTGCTCGGGCCAGTGGGCCACGCCCAGCGACACCGACAGGTCCAGCGACTGGCCCTGCCAGCTCAGCTTGTGCTCCACCTCCTCGCGCAGCTGGGCGGCCAGCGCGGCGCCATGGTCCAGCCGCAGCACGGGCGCCAGCGCCGCGAAGGTGCCGCCCGCCAGGCGCCCGTAGGCGGCCACGCCCTCGAACAGCGAGGCCAGCTTGTCGGCGGCGCCGCGCAGCAGCGCGTCGCCGGCGTCGAAGCCCAGCACGCCGTTGACGGCCTTCAGCCGGTCGACGTCGATGCAGATCAGCACCGCCAGCTGCTCGCGCTCGGGCAGGTTGGCCAGCAGGCGGTCGCCGTCGGCGATGAAGCGGGCGCGCTGCGGCAGCCCGGTCAGCAGGTCGATGTCGGCCATGCGGCGCAGCTCGGCCTCGCGCTCGCCCACGGCCATGGCCATGGTGTTCATGGCGCTGGCCATGTGGCCCAGCTCGTCGGCGGAGTCGACCTCGATGCGGTGGCCGTACTGGCCCTGGGCGATCAGCTCGGCGCCGTCCTCGGCGCGCTTGAGCGGGTTGACGATGGAGCGCGTGACGCCCACGGCCAGCCCCGCAGCGGCCACCAGCGCGCCGATGCAGATGGCCAGCACGCCGGTGCGGTCGCTGTCGATCTGCTCGCGCAGCTCACGCGCCTTGGCCGTGCCGGCGCGCTCCTCGCTGGACGCGAGCTGGTAGATGGCGCCGACGAACAGCGACAGCGTCGATTCCGTGTCGCTGCCCAACTTTGCGCGGGCGGCGTGGAAGTCGTCGCTCTCGATGAGGTCGCGCGCGGCGATGTAGCTGGCGCGGTAGTCGGCCAGGCTCTGGCGCACGTCGTCCAGGCGCGCGCTGCGCGGGCCTGGTGGCAACAGCAGGCTCAGGCGCTGCATGGCGTCGTCCAGCCGGGCGTTGGCCGAGTTGATCTCGGGGTAGGCCGCCAGGCGCAGCTCGTCGTCGGGGCTCATCAGCACCAACAGCTTGCGGGCGACGGCCTCGGCGTTGCGGTTGATCTCGTTGACCGAGTCGCGCACGGCGGCCTGCTCGTCGACGATCTGGTTCAGCGCGTCGGACAGGCCCGCGAGCCGCACCACCGTCAGCGCCGCCAGCCCGAGCAGCAACAGCAGCAGCAGCCCGAAGGCCAGGCCCAGCCGCGTGCGGATGCGCAGCCGCCTGGACAGGCTGTGCGCGGGCGGCGGGGCCGGGTCCGGCGTGTTCATGCCAGCGTCAAGCGCTGCTCCAGCGCGTCAGCAGCAGGCGTGCGGTGGCGACATTGGTGGCGCAGGGCACGTCGTGCACGTCGCAGGCGCGCACCAGGGCGTTGATGTCGGGCTCGTGGGGCTGCGGCGTCATCGGATCGCGCAGGAAGATGATGCCGTCCAGCCCGCCCACCGCCAGCCGGGCGCCGATCTGCAGGTCGCCGCCCATCGGGCCGCTGAGCACGCGCTCCACGGTCAGGCCGTGGGCTGCGGCGAGGCGGGTGCCGGTGGTGCCGGTGGCCATCAGCTCGCAGCGGCGCAGCAGCGGCAGAAACTCGGCAGCGAGGGCGATCATGGCGTCCTTCTTGCCGTCATGGGCGATCAAGGCGAGTCTCATCGGGCAGGCTGGCTGTCAAAAACGGGCACGTTACACGCAGTCGGGGCGCCTCGGTGCGAAGAACTTGGCAGTTCCCTGGCTTGATTGGTACCGCTCACTTCGCTGCTGGAATGGCCTGCCTTCATCGACGCCGCTGCCATGCGCTGGCAGCAAGTGCAGGCAGCATGGCGTCCTGTTCACGCTTTCCCTGACCGCCATGAACTTCCGCGAACTTCACCAAGGCTCCGAACTCCTGCAGATCGCCAACGTCTGGGACGCCGGCAGCGCCGTCCTCGTGCAGGCCCTGGGCGTGCCTGCACTGGCCACCACCAGCGCCGGCCTGGCCTGGGCGCTGGGCTATGCCGACGGCAACCACCTGCCCATCGCCGAGCACGCCGCCGCCATCCGCCGCATTGCCCGCGTGGCGCGCGTGCCGCTAAGCGCCGACAGCGAGGCCGGCTACAGCGACGACCCGGCCACGGCGGCCGGCCACGTCATGCAGCTCGTCGAGGCCGGTGCGGTGGGCATCAACCTGGAAGACGGCGCGGGCGAGCCGGCCCTGCTGGCGCGCAAGATCGAGGCCATCAAGGCGGCGGCGGCGCGGGCCGGCGTGGACGTCTTCATCAACGCGCGCTGCGACGTCTACCTGCGCAACCTCGCGCCCGGCCGTGCCGCCGAAGAAGTGCTGCTGCGGGCGCGTGACTACGCGGCGGCCGGTGCTGATGGCCTGTTCGCGGCCGGCGTGACGGCGGTGGCCGACATCGAGGCCCTGGTGGCCGGCCAGCCTTTGCCGCTGAACGTGATGGCGCGGCCGGCGCTGCCGGGGCTGGGCGAGTTGAAGCGCCTGGGCGTGCGGCGCATCTCGGCCGGCAGCGCCATTGCCGAGGCCGCCTGGGGCCGGGCGCAGCGGGCGGCGGCGGGATTTCTGGCCCAGGGTGGCGGCGCCGAGCTGTTCGACGGCGCGGCGCCCTATCCGGAGATCAACAGGCAGTTAGCTCAGGGCTGAACTGACACGCGCAGCTGCAGCTCGCGCTCCGGCTGGCCGGCCGCGTCGCGGCTGTTGACGGTGCCGCGCGGCGGCGGCGAGCTGGTGCCGCCCGTGCGGGCGACGGTCTGCCAGCGCTCCAGCGGCAGGTCCAGCGTGGACTGGAAGGCGCTGTCGCCGTCCTCCACATCGAAGGCCACGCGCACCGGCGCCCGCCCGCCCGGCCAGGTCGGCGTGACGGCGAAGCTCTGCGTGGCGCGGCGTTCGCCCTGGCGCGGCTGCGCGTAGAGGCGGCGCGCGGCGCTGGCGGCTGTCGTGGCGGCGGGGTCCAGCTCGACGACGGTGTCCACCCACTGCAGCGGCTCGCGCGTCGTCAGCCGCAGGCTGGCGCGCTGGCCGTTCAGCACCAGCAGGCGCTGTGCGGGCTGAGGCGCTGCGGGGGCTGTCGAGGTGACGACGCCGGGCCCGCGCGGCGACACGGTGCCCGCCGTGCCGACGACGACGGCGTCATCGCGCACGCCGGCCTGGGCCGATGGCGGCAGTTGGCTGTCCACCCAGCGCAGTTCGACGGTCAGTTGGACCGCAGGCGGCGCGGCCTGGGCCAGGCCGGCCAGCAAGGCGAGGATGGAGAGTGCCAGCGTCCGCATCGGGCCAGCATAGTCCCGTCAGACCCTGCGGTTCTGCAGGCGGCGCCGGCCGACACCGCCCAGCCACAGCAGGCCGCCGGCCATCATCAGCCAGCCACCGGGCTCGGGCACGGCCGTGACCGAGCCTTGCAGATGCAGCTCGACATTGCCGAGCGCGCGGCCCAGCGGGTCGCTAGCGTTGGTGCTCAACGTCGAGAGCGTCAGGACCTGGTCGAAGCTGCCCAGGCTGGCGGTGTCGAAGCGGATCTTCAGGCCGCTCAGGGCCTCGCCGGCCTGCAGGTTGGCGAAGTCCGCCGCGCCGCTCAGCGTGAAGGCGCCACCCGGCACCAGGCTGGAGAACGAACCGGCCAGCGCGTCGGCCGTGCCCTGCGCGGCGTTGGACAGCGACAAGGCCGTGACGATGCCGTTGCTGCCCAGCGTCAGCGTGCCGAAGTTCAGCACGTAGTGGCCATCGACGACACCGAAGCTGCCGCCGCCGCCGGTCTTGGCCAGGGCGGCCACGGCCAGGTTGTTGACCTGGGCGATGAAGGAGACCTCCTCGCCGCTCAGCGCCAGATCGCTCATCTCACCGTTGCGGCTGGCGAGACCCAGTGAGCCGACGCCCGTGAACAGCCCGGCCGTCGCGGTGTCCAGCGTCACGCCGAGATCGGCGCTGGCGCCGGCGGCGACCAGGGCCGTCGTGCCGGTGCTGAAGTGCGCGCCGCCGCCACTCAGCGTGGCGTGGAGTTGGTCCGTCAGCTCGCCCGTAGCCGTGTTGCTGACCGACACCATGCGCGTCGCCGCGTCGCCCACCCGCACGATGCCGAAGTCCAGCTTGGCTGGCGTGTTGAGCTTCGCGACGGCGGGCGCGTAGGCATTGCCCACGATCTCAAAAGCCATGGAGATCTTGTTTTGGAAATTGGTTTGGATCCAGAGCGACTGGCTTTTCATGGCCTGGGAGTACGTTGGGTTGAAGTTGAGGGAGAAGGTCTGCCCGGGCCCATTGAGCGGCAGCGGCGCAATGGCTTGATCCAAGGTGGCGCCGCTGCCCGTCAGTGCGGGATTGGTGAGGCTGCTGGCGCTGAAGTAGGGGCGCTGGGTCGGGCCACTGGTGCCGACGTTCGAGAGTGTGTAGGTGGCGGTGGCAGCGCCATGGCCCACACGCATGGCGGGCAGGACCAGCCTGCCGGATTCCCAGTGGTAGTCATCGCTGGTGATCATCAACTGCGAGTCGCCTGACCCCACGACGCCGTGTGAGGTGCGGGCCCAAGGGTTGCTGCCGCCGGAGTTGGCGTAGATGTAGTCGGTGGACACCTCGATGCTGTGGGTCAGCTGGAGATACCCCGTCGAGTTGATGGTCAGCGTGCCCACCTTGCTGGGGGCGCCCAGGAACAGCGTCGCCCCCGAGTCCACCACGATGGACGCGTTGGCGGCCTGCAGGCCGCCTGGCAGGCTCAGCGTGCCGCCCTTGGCCTGGATGATGCCGCTGCCGATGTTGTTGCTCTGCGCCAGCTGGATCGTGCCGTAGCCACTCAAGGTGCCGGAGTTGTTCAGGCTGTTGGCGATCAGGCTGCCGCCGGACAGCTCCACGGTCCTGGTGGCCGAGTTGGTGAAGACCCTGGCAGAGAAGCTGCTGCCCGTATCCGCGATGGCCAGCGCGCCCGAGTTGGTGAAATCGCCAGCCAACGAGAAGACCGCCCCATTCTTGACGCTGAAGCTGCCCTGGTTCGTTGCGAAATTCTGCAAGGCGCTGGTGACGCTGCTGCTTCGAATGTCGCTACCCAAGCCGTCGAGCGTGACGTTGGCGAGGTTGGTGACGATGCTGGCGCCCGGGATCAGCAGCCGGCCACCGCCGGAAACGACGTAGCGGCCGTAGCTGTTGAGCGTGGTGCCGGAGAGATTGCCCAGCCCACCGGACAGCTCCAACGTGCCGCCGATGGCTTGCAGCAGGCCTGTGCTCGTGTTGTTCACCGGTAGGGCGATGGTGCCGAAGCCGCTCGTCGTGCCCTGATTGCTCAGGGGCCAAAGGAAGGTGGAGTTGAGCTTGCCACCCGCCAACGTCAATTGCCCGGAGACGGCATTCGTGAATCCAAGGGAGGTGGTGAAACTGCTGGCCTCACCGTTGATGGCCATCACACCCTGGTTGCTGAACCCGTTTCCTCCCCCCGCCACGCTGGCCCCACCCGCCAGGGTGAGGCGACCCGAGGCCTGGTTCTGCGACAGGGACCGCAAGTCGATTCCGCCGCCGAAAATGCTCGCCCCCAGGCCATTGAGCTGGATGTCGGCATTGCTCTTGCTGATGGAGCCGCCTGAGCCAAAGACGAGCTTGGCCCCTGCATCAACCACATAGCTGCCGCCGGTCAGGGTGCCGTTGGAGAACTGCATCACGTTGCCCAGCTCCAGCGTGCCGCCGCTGGCCCGCACGGTCCCGCCGCCGTTGTCCAGCGACGAGGCGATCAAGCCGAAACCCAAGATCGTGCCTTGGTTGACCAGGAAGCTGCCGTTCAGGTGCCCACCCGACAACTGCACTTGGGCGCCGGCGAGGTTCTTGAAGCTGCTGGCTGAAAAGCTGGAATTCAGGTCTGCGGTGACCAAGCCCGAGTTGCTGAAGACGGGTGCCGCCGTGCCGAAGATCGCCCCGTCTTTCAGGCTGAAGCTGGCGCCCGCCGCGTTGGTGGCGAGACCTTGCAGCGCGCTGTAGCCGGCGCCGACGGCCTGGATATCCGAACCCGGGCCTGAGAGCGTGATGCTGGCCGCATTGGTGACGATCTTGCTGTTCTGGGGGATGAGCAGCTTGCCGCCGCCGCTGGCGAGATAGCTGCCGCCGGTCAGGGTCAGGGTGGCCAGGGCGCCCGACAGGTTGTTCAGCCCCGCAGTCAGCGTGAGCGTGCCGCCGGCAGTGGCTTGCAGGCTGCCGGTGTTGTTCAGCTTCGGAATGATCGTGCCGAAGCCGCTGACGGTGCCGGCGTTGCTCTGCCAGTTCCCCTTGAAGCTGCCGCCGGCCATGACCACCTGCCCGCTGCCGGTATTGCTGAAGCTGTTGGTGGCGGTGAAGCTGCTGCTGGCACCGCTGATCGAGAGCAGGCCCGAGTTGCTGAAGGTGGACGTGCTGAAGCTGGCGCCGTTCAGCAGCGCGAAGCTGCCGCCCGCCGCGTTCGTGGCGAGGTTGCGCAGCGCGCTCTGCGTAGCGTCGTCGCTGCGAATGGCCGAGGTGCTGCCGTCGAACTGGATGCTGGCGGCGTTGGCGCGGATGTCGGCACCGGGCAGCTTGAGGATGCCCGCGCCGGAGAGCTGGTAGCTGCCGCCGCTGAGGGTATTCGTCGCCGCGTTGTAGTTGCTCAACGCCTTGAGCTCCAGGATGCTGCCATTGGCCAGCACGATGCCGGCATTGCTCACGGGCGCGTTGACCGTTCCGAAGCCGCTCAGCGTGCCGGTGTTGTTCAGGGTCGTGGTGCCGCCGACGCTGCCGCCGGACATTTGCACCTGCCCTGCGACGAGGTTGCTGAAAGAGGAGGTGGCCACGAGGTTGCTGCCCGTTGCGATGCCGACCACACCCGAGTTGCTGAGGGCCTCCACGGTCAGTGTGCCGCTGCCTGGGAGCAGGGTGCCGGTGTTGGTCAGCAGCCCGTTGATCTGGCCGAAGCCGCTCAACTTGCCGGCGTTGCTCAAGCCCGTGGTGCCGGTGAGGCTGCCGCCGGACATTTGCACCAGCCCTAGGGCGGAATTGCTGAAGGAGTTGGCCACGAGGCCGCCGTCCGCCGCGATGCCGACCACACAGGCGTCGACCACCACACATGAGTTGCTCAGCGCATCCAGTGTGAGCGTGCCGCCGCTCGCGACCAGGTTGCTGGCGTTGGTCAGTGGCCCGCTGATCTGGCCGAAGCCGCTGATCGAGCCGGCGTTGTTCAAGCCCGTGGTGCTGGTGAGGCTGCCGCCGTGCATCAGCACTTGGGCGCCGGCCAGATTGCTGATGCGGCCAATGGCCTTGAAGCTGCCACCCGTGCGGAGGTCGGCGATGCCTGCGTTGCTGAAAGTCCCGCTGACCGGCGTGCTGACCAGGGTCGTGTTGCCCAGGCTGAGGTTGCCGGTCGCCGTGTTGCTGGCCAGACTAGCCAGCGCATTGGCGCTGTTGCTGCTGTTGCGGATGAGCGCGTTGGGACCGTCGAGAGTCAGGCTGGTGGCATTCGTCGTGATGGCGCCTGCGAACTGCAGCACGCCGGTGACGCTGTAGCTGCCCTTGTTGAGCAGGGTCAGGGTGGCTGGGTTGTAGTTGGTCGCGTCCAGGCCGCCGGCCAGGATCAGCGTGCCGGCGCTGGCCTGCAGCGCGCCGAAGTTGACGAATTTCCGGTTCACGGTCGTGGTGCCGCTGCCCGACTTGGTGTAGCTGCCGTTGTTGATGAAGTTCCCGCTGCCGCTGGGGATGCTGGCGTTGCCGGTGTTCTGGTCCAGGAAGCTGCCGTTGTTGGTCAGGACGGCGCTGCTGCCGACGGCGAAGCTGCCGCCCGACCAGGTGGTGGTGCCGCCAAGGGTCAGCGTGCCGCCCGAGCTTGCAAGAGTGCTGCCGACGGTGCCGCCGCTCAGCTTCAGATGGTTGGTGGTGAGTGCACCGCCGGCCTTGAAGCTGCCCGCGCTGACCTCCAGCGTGCCGGCCAGCGTCCGTGCGTCGGTGGTGGTGACCCCAGCGCCGGAGACCTTCACGGTCCCCGAGTTGTTGAGCTGCGTGTTGTTCAGTGCAAAGGCCGCGCTGCCGCCGAAGTTCAAGGTGGCGGCAGCACCCACATTGAAGGCGCCGGTCGTGCTCTGGCCGCCGCCGTCCAGGCTCAAGGTACCGGCGCTGAGTTCTAGCGTGCTGGTGCTGCCGCCACCGGTGGTGTTGTCGAAAGCGCCGGTGATGTGGGTGGTGCCGGCACCAGATTTCGCGTAGGCCGTCCCAATGTTGCGAAAGGCGCTGGCGATGAGTGCGTCGCTCGCGTTTTGGTCCTGGAAGCCATTGCCGGCGTTGATCACAGTGCCCGTAGCGCCGGCGACCAAGCTGCCACCCGTCCAGGTGACGCGATTGCTGATGCTCACGTCGCCCGTGCTGCTGAGCGTGCCGCCGCTCAGGATCAAGTTCCCCAGCGTCAGGCCATTGCCGGCATTGAAGCTGCCGCTGCTCACGCTCAAGGTGCCGTCCGCGAAGACAGTCGGTTCAAGCTTGTTGACCGTGGCACCCGTCACCTGGACAACCCCGCCGTTGACGACGTTGAACGTGCTGGAGGTCATCGTATAGATGCCGCCGCTGAAGTTCAGCGTCGCACCGGAGGCCACGTTGAAGCTGGCATGGTCGCTGCTGCCGCCTGCGGCCAGCTTCAGCGTCCCGGCGCTGACGTTGAGCACGCCGCCGGTACCGACCGGCTTGTCGTTCTGCATGAACACGCCGATGGTCGTGGTTGTCGCACCCGACTTGGTGAACGTGCCCGTGTTGACGAACTTGCTGAGCGCGCCGCCCTGGCCGTTGTTGATGCTGGCGGCGGCGGCTGTCTGGTCCAGGAAGCTGCCGCTGTTGGTCAGCGTGGCCCCGCCGCCCATCGAGAAGTCACCGGCGGTCCATGTGCTGGTGCCGGCAAGGCCGATGCTGCGCTGGGTGACGACGCGCGTGCCGCTGCCGTTCAGCGTCAGTGCGCCATTGAAAACCGTCGAGCCCGTCGATGTCATGCCGCTGCCGGCCCACGTGCTGGCGCCATTGGCGATCAGCGCGCCCGTACCGCCGATGGTGCCGCCGTTCAAGGACAGGGCACTGCCCACGGCAACCGTGCCGGTGATATCGGCAGAGGAGATTTGCGTCAGCCCCGCGCCCGTGAAGCTGGCGCTGTTCAACGCAAAGCCGCCGTTGAGGTTCAGCGTTGTGCCGCTGGCGACGTTGAAATGGCCGTTCGTGCTGCTGCCACCGCCTGCCAGGGTCAGCGTGCCGGCATCGACGTAGACCCAGCCGCTGTTGTTGAAGACGGCGTCCAGGTTGGTGGTGGTCGCGCTCGACTTGCGGAACGTGCCGTTGTTGTTGAACGTGGCACGAGCGCCATGCGTAGAGTTGTAGGTGATGCCGGCGCTGGAGGACGTCTGGTCCAGGAACGCGCCCGTGTTGTTCAGCGTGGCGCCGTACTCCGCTACGAGTGCGCCGCCACCGCCCACATTGGTCCAGGTGGTGACGCCGTTCAGGTTGAGGGTGCCCGTGCTCAGCGAGTGACTGGCGCTGCCGCTCAGCGTCAGGTCGTCCTCGAAGGTGACCGAACCGCTGCCGGTGATCAATGTGCTCGTCCAGCTGCTGGGCCCTTTGGCGCTCAGGCTGCCCGCCACGACCAGTTGGGCTCCTTTCAGCTGCAGGCCGCCGATCGATGAGATGCCGCCGACATTCAGCACGCCAAACGGGCTGCCTGACAGCGTCAGCGTCCCGCTCCCGGACATCGACGCCAGAGTCCAGTAGCCCGACCTCAGCTCCGTATTGAAGCCGCCCAGGTCCAGGACGCTCCCGGAAGCAAGGGGCGCGCTCCAGTTGCTGCCGATGTCCCAGTAGCCGTTGTTCGCGCCCACCCAGGTCACCGGCACGGGCCGTGCCGGGCCGGCGAAAGCCGCCATGGCCGCGGCGAGGGCGATGACGCGCAGCGTCGGACGGGTGGAGCGAAAGTTCTGGCGCATGGAAATCCCCCTGGCACGCCAGTCGGCTGGCGATATGAATCGCCGCATGTTCCGGATTCCGCGCCGGCCCACCTTTGCTCAACTGCAGAAAACTTGTGCTGGTTCGCAGCCCCCCCTTGAAGCGGGGGGGCGAAAGATCCATCCTTAGCGGCGCATTCGCCGTCGCAGCAGCAGCAACTGCGGCCCGAACAGGTTGATCGCCAGACCGGCCAGCACCAGCGCGGCGGCGACGAGCTTCCAGCCCGGCAGCGGCTCGGCCAGCAGGAGGCTGCTGGCGCCCATGCCGAAGACGGGCACCAGCAAGGCCATGGGCACGATGCGCCCGGCCGGGTGGCGCGCCAGCAGCCAGGCCCAGCAGCCATAGCCGAACAGCGTGTTGGCAAAGCTCTGCCACAGCACGGCGGCCCAGGGGCCGACGTCGGTGATGGTCAAGGCGGCGGCAATGCGCTCCGGCCCATCCACCACCACGGCCAGCACCAGCAGCGGCGGCACCGCCAGGCCGCTGCTCCAGACGACGTAGGCCAGCATGTTCACCCGGCCGGCGCGCTTGCCGACGATGTTGCCGCAGGCCCAGGAGAAGGCCGCGCCCAGCATCATCGCCAGGCCCAGCGGCGTGGTCGTGCCGTCGGTGTGGGCGACGATGACCGCGATGCCGGCCGCTGCGAGCGCCAGGCCCAGCCACTGCGCGGCCAGCACGCGCTCGCCCGCCAGGCGCACGGCCAGCAGCAGCGTGAAGAAGACCTGGGTCTGGATGACCAGCGAGGCCAGGCCGGGCGAGATCTCGCTGCGCATGGCGAGATACAGCAGCGTGAACTGCCCCACCAGCACGAACAGGCCGTAGCCCGCGATGTAGCGCCAGGCCACCCGCGGCCGCGGCAGGAAGAAGCAGGCCGGCACGAAGGCGATGGCAAAGCGCAGCACGGCCAGCGTCATGGGCGGCATCACGTCCAGCGCGTACTTGGTGACGACGAAATTGGTGCCCCAGATGGCGACGATGGCGAGGGCGAGCAGGAAGTGCCGCAGTGGCAGTGACTGCGGGGAGGGCGAGGACATGCGCCCAGTCTAGGTTGCAGGCCCTCCTACAATTTTTCGCATGGAATTCCTTGTCACCGCCTCAGCGCTGACCGACCTCGAAGCGGCCGCGCTGGGCGGAGCGGCTGCGGCGCTCACCGAGCTGGCCTGGCAGCTGCGCCAGCGCGAGAGCGCCCGCGCGGCGCGGCTGTGTGCCCAGGTGCAGGCGCTGCCCCCACAGCCGCCCGCGTTGCAGGCGCGGCTGGCGCTGACGCTTTGCGAGATCGCCGCGCTCGAGGGGCGCGTCGACGCTGCCGAGACGCTGCTCGCCTCGGCCCGCCGTCACGCGGCCGACGCGTTGCTGGAGGGCGACGCGCTGCTCGCGGAGGCCATCGTCGCCAAGGCCAGCGGCCAGCGCGAGCGTGAGCTGGAGGCCTATGTGCGCGCGGCGGCCAGCCACGCGCGCGGGCCGGACCCCCGCCGTCGGGCCGTCGCGCAGGCCTGGCTGGCCTATGAGCAGAGCTTTGCCGCCCCGGCCGACACCGTCAACGCGGCGGACCCGGCCGCTGCCACCTTTGCCGATGCGGCACAGGCGCTGCTGCTGTCGCGCCGCGACCCGGCGCGTGCGGCCGAACTGTTCCTGCGGGCGGCCGACACGGCCCGGCACTGGGGCCTGCTGCGCCATGCGCTGGTCTGCACGATCAATGCCGGCACGGCGCTGCAGGGCCTGGGCGAGTTCGATCGCGCCGCCGCCTGCTACGACCAGGCCACGCTGGACTCGCGCGCGGCCTGCTGGCCGGCGCTGATCGGTGCCTGCGAGACGCGGCTGGGCGCCTTCCTGAAGGAGATCGGCCGGCTCGACGAAGCGCTGGTGCTACTGGGCGACGCGCTGTCCTCGCTGGCGGTCGTGCCGTCCGGTATCAACAAGGCCAATGCCTGCGCGGAGCTGGCGCAGACGCTGCTGATGTTGGGCCGCGGCGTGGAGGCCGTGGGGCCGATGGCCGAGGCGGTCGCGATGTACCGCGCGGTGCGCTCCACCGACAACCTGACCGTCAACCTGCTGGGCCTGGCGCGGGCCTTGTCGGCGGCGGGGCAGGTCGAGGCGGCGCAGGCGGCGCTGGCCGAGGCCCAGGTGTTGATCGCGCAGCATGGCTTCAGCGCGCTGGTGGTGGGCGTGCACGAGGTGTTGACCGAGATGCACCGCCGCCATCCGCGCCTGCCGCCGCCGGCCGGGCTGGCACTGCCCAACGCGGCGCTGCATCACGGCGAGGCGATGCTCGCCGAGGGGCTGAAGATCGTTGGCTGGAAGGCGCCCGCGTCGCTGTACGTGGCCTTGGCCGAGGACTGGGCCGCCGTGGGTGACATGGGGCGGGCCTATGCGCATGCACGCAGCGCGCTGGCCGTGAAGGAGCAGGAGGCTCAGCGCATGCGGCTCAGCCATCCGCTGGCAGCGCTGCGCCGCGGGCCGGCGTCAATGAGCGCCGGCACGACGGTGGCCGAGCGGCTGCTGAGCCCCAAGGAGCGCGAGGTGCTGGTGCTGGTGGCACGCAGCTACTCCAACAAGGAGATCGCCACGGCGCTGGCGGTCAGCGACGAGACGGTCAAGTCGCACCTGAAGAAGATTTACGCCAAGCTGGAAGCGGGTTCGCGCAAGCATGCGGTGACGCGGGCGCGGGCTTTGGGCGTCATCGGCGTGTCCTTTTGATCCCTGGCTGAGGGAAACCCCCGCCGGGGTTTGTGCTCCCCGCAGTCGCGGCTCCCCCGCCGCGGGGGATGGGCGGGCGCGGGAGCGCGCCGCACAGTGCCCTCACCCCGGACGAGACCACCACTCAGCGCGGGCCGGCGGCACAACCGCAGGCTCTGGGCTGGCGGAGCGCTGCCCGGCCCACCAACCCAACCCCTTCCGCCATGAACCGAGAACCTTTCTCCGCGCTGCGGCGCCTGGCCCTGCTGGGCGGCCTGGCCGCGCTGCTGGCCCCTTCCGCCCAGGCCTCGCAGCTGGTGCCGCAGAACCTGAAGCAGATGATCCAGGCCTCCGACCTGATCGTGACCGGAGAGGTCACGAAGCTGACCGACGGCATCGAGAACGGCCTGCCCTTCACCGAGGTCACGCTGAAGGTCAAGGAAAGCGTCAAGCGCGACCTGGCGCTCAACAGCAGCTACAAGTTTCGCCAGTACGGTCTGCTGAAGACCCGCAGGATGGGCGACGGCCGCTACATGCTGCCCGCCAAGATCGAGGGCATGGCGAGCTGGAAGGTGGGCGAGAAGGTCACCACCTTCATGAACAAGCCGGCGCTGCGCACCGGCATGGTCACGCCGGTCGGCCTGGCCCAAGGCAAGTTCACGTCCAACGGTGCCAGGCTGGCCAACAGCTTCAACAACCGCGACCTGTTCAAGGGCATGACGGTTGACCCCAGCGTGCTGAACGCCAACGAGGCCGCCATGCTGGCCAACAAGTCTGGCGGCGCCGTCGAGGGCGGGGTGCTGAACCGCTTCGTCAAGCGGGCCATCTCGGAACAATGGATTGAAAAGGGAGTGATGCGCTGATGAGCACGCTCAAGACTTCGCTGGCCGCCGCTCTGCTGGCCACCCTCTCGGTCGTACTGACGGCGGCAAACGCTGCCGGTCCCCTGCTGCTGACCGACCATCCGAAAAACCCGCAACCGCAGCGCTGGGACACCAGCAAGCCCATCCAGGTCTACACCGACATCGGACCGCTGACCTACAGGAACGACGGCTCGGTGTTCCTGAACAACTCGCAGGCCGACAAGATCACCGCCTTCGCGGTCAGCCAGTGGAGCAATGTGGCCACCTCGACCTGGAAGGCCACCACCGACCCGAAGAAGTTCAAGAAGTTCAACCAGGTGCCCAGCATCGGCGTGGACGTGATGGACGGCGAGACCGCCATGAAGGTCTACGGCCAGTACAACGAAGGCGGCCTGTACGTCATCTACGACCAGACCGGCGCCGTGATCGAAGAAGTCTTCGGCGCGCCCAAGGACCAGGTGCTGGGCATCGCCTTCGCCGAGATTGCCGAGGACCGCGACGGCGACGGCTACCCGGAAACCATCGTCAAGGCCACGGCCGTGATGAATGGCTATGTCGTGGCGCACGAGGCGCTCGACCCCGAGCAACCCTGGATGCCGCCGCCCGACATCGACGGCAAGCGCATCGCCGGCGTGTTCACGCACGAGTTCGGCCACGCGAT
This sequence comes from Roseateles sp. P5_E8, assembly GCF_054177665.1. Taxonomy (NCBI): domain Bacteria; kingdom Pseudomonadati; phylum Pseudomonadota; class Betaproteobacteria; order Burkholderiales; family Sphaerotilaceae; genus Roseateles; species Roseateles sp. P5_E8. The sequence continues at coordinate 85,249 of NZ_JBGCUM010000008.1, forward strand.
CAACATGTCGCACTCGCAGGTCAATGGGCAGATGGCCTATTTCAGCGACCTGGACTTTTACCCTTTGCACCCTGGCGTGCCCGGCTGCGTGAAGCCGCTCGCGTCCTGGAACTACTACGACCCGAGCGCGAACAAGATCGATCCGAAGTACATCGAGACGATGTTCCCCTTCATCAATCCGGACACGGTGAACGCGCAAGGCAAGAACGCCGGGCTGGAAATGAGCACGGTCGACCGTCCCGATGACATCGCGGCCATCTCCGACCTCTACCCGACCGCGGCCTATTCGAAGACGCGCGGCTCGATTGCCGGCACGCTCTATCTGAAGGATGGCCGCACGCCCTATGGCGGCATCAACATCATTGCCCGCAACGTCAGTGACCCGCTCGGCGACGCCATCTCGGCGCAGAGCGGCGACAAGACCCAGGGCAAGATCGGACCGGACGGGCGCTTCCGCATCAACAACCTGAAGCCTGGCGCCAAGTACAAGCTCTACACCGAGGAGATCGTGGCCGGCGGCTATCCGACCGAGCCCACGGCCCTGGTGTCCGAGGCCGAATACTGGAACACCAACGAGCAGTCGATGGCAGCCAATGACCTGGCCTGCACGGCCAGCGCCATCACCGCAGAAGCCGGCGTCACCAAGACCGCCAACTTCTACTTCAATGGCTACAAGGACGGCGTGCAGTACACCCCGGTGACCTACGGCTACCTGGGCAGCCTGTCCAAGGACGGCGAGCGCGCCGCCGGCACCATCGACAGCATCCCCTTCGTATGGGACTCGAAGAAGGGCATCGAGTGGTCACCCGAGGGCGTGCTGGGCGTGAACGCCAGCATCACCCGCGATGGCCGCCAAATGATCGTGCAGGCCGATCTGAACAAGAACGTGATCGGCTACTACGACGACGGCACGCCGGTGACGACCAACTCGGCAGCGATCTGGGACACCCGGACCGGCCGCCTCACCGACCTGGGCAACCTGAATGGCGACACCTGCGGCGGCGGTAGCCAGATCGGCTACTCGGCCAGCTATGGCTGGGCACTGGACGCGACCGGCAAGACCGCTGTGGGCACCGCCTATCTCGACAAGAACGGCGACGGCTTCTGCGAGGGCGGCTGGTTCGGTGACACCTACGTCGGTGGCGAGATCGTGCCCTTCATCTGGACCGAGAAGGGCGGCATCAAAGCCCTGAGCATGGCGGGCATCGACACGGCCAATGAACCCTGGCATCGTGCCCATGCGGTGTCCGGCAATGGCCGTGTCGTGCTGGGCAACAGCAACTTCATGAAGGCCTATGCCTGGATTGACCAGGGCAAGCCCATCGATCTGTACAAGGTCGCCGGGGCCATCGATGCCTATGCGATGACGCCCGACGGCAGCCGCGTGGCGCTGCAGACCGAGAAGGACGGCCTGGTGTTCTGGGATGCGACCAAGGGCACCGGCAAGAACGCCTTCATGAAGACCAAGCTGTTGAAGTGGTGCGAGGACTTCCCGCTGCTGGGCATGGACGTCAGCTGCGAGACCGAGGGTGCGGCCTACATCCAGGAGAACTTCGGGCCTATTCCCGTCACGTCCAGCGACATCAGCGACGACGGCAAGGTGCTCATCGCCCAGGCCGGCGTCTGGTTCAGCGGCATCCACGGCATGCTGTGGATCGAGGACATCGGCTGGATCAAGCTGAGCGACTTCTTCCGCACCCAGGGCGTGGCCGAGGCCTATCGCTACGGCATGGACGGCACCGCCTCGATCAACGGCAAGGGCAACGAGATGGTCGGCGGCATTCCGGGCGTCCCGATGACCTGGTATGTGGACATGAAGAAGGCCTTCGTCTGCAAGCACGGCAACTCGACCGAGGTCAGCTTCCCGGGCGAGTTCGTCGACGAGGTGAAGCGCGGCGCGCGCATGGGCCGCTGCGAGCACCTGCGGGCTTCAGGCCACTGAGACCGGGTCTGTACAGACCCGGTTGCGCCCCTCCGCCTTGGCCTGGTACAGCAGGCGGTCGGCGCGCTCCAGGGTCTGGGCCAGCGCGTCGCCGAGGCGGTGGCCGGTCAGGCCGATGGAGACGGTGATCGTGACCGCGACGCCGTCGCCAACGTCGATGCTCAGCGCCTCCACCCGCTGGCGCAGCCGCTCCATGCCGGCAAGCGCCGGTGGCATGGCGGTATCGGCCAGCAGCACGAGGAACTCCTCGCCGCCCCAGCGGGCGATGACGTCTGTCGCACGCAGGGCGCCCTGGCCGGCCTGGGCGAAGGCGCGCAGCACGAGGTCGCCGGCCGCGTGGCCGTGCGCGTCGTTGACGCGCTTGAAGTGGTCCAGGTCGGCGATGGCGACGCAGAACTGGTAGCCGTGGCGCAGCGAACGCAGCAGTTCCTGGTCCATCAGCGCCTGCATCTGGCGGCGGTTGGGCAGGCCGGTGAGGTCGTCGCGCGTGGCGATGGCGTGCAGTTGGGCCAGGGCGCGGGCCAGTTCCTCGCGCTGGTCGGACAGCCGGCGGCGGATGCGGCTCAGCCGCGCCGTCAGCACGGCCACGGCGGGCAGCATGCAGGCCAGCATCAGGAAGTGGCCAATCTCGACGGCTGGTGGGTAGGCGGCCGGCCTGTGCCACGCCATGACGGCCATGGCCAGGCCGAACAGCGTCAGCGCGAAGAAGCTGAGCGCGTAGGCGCTGCGGGCGCGCAGCTGGAACATGCCGAACATCAGGATCAGCGTCAGCACCGGGAAGACGCCGCCGCGCAGCAGCCCGGCCTGGGCATAGCCCGTGGCGGCGGCGCAGATCGCGAAGGCGATCTGCGGGCTGGTCAGCGAGGGGTCGGGAAAGCGCAGCGACCACCCGCTGCGGATGGCCACGTAGATGAGGGCCATGCCGCCCAGCGAGCAGGCCGTCCAGACCCACAGCAGCAGCACTTGCTCGCCGCCGTCCACGCCGACGGCGTAGTGCAGCATGGGCACGCACACGCCCATCAGTGCCATGGCCAGCGAGGTCTGGCGCAGCCGCAGCCGCTGGGCGGGCTCGGTGCCCAGCCAGAGATCGCCGAGCCATCGGAGGTGCGACTTCGCCATGGCCGCAAGCCTAACGCTGGCGTGGTGCCGGGCCTTGCCGTTTGGCGGGCAGATGGTGGTGCTTGTTCACGTGCAGGCGCTGTCTCAGCTCACATAGCCGCTCAGCAAGGCCTGTTCCCAGTCGGGGCGGCCGCGCTGCCTTGCCAACGCCGCCACCGCGCGGTGGTCATAGGGCACGGCGTGCTGGCCGCCATGCCAGGCGCCGGCTATGCGTTCGACGATGGCGTAGGTCGCGTCCGGCGTGCCGCGCTCGACGACGTAGCGCTCGGGCTCGTCGTCGACATAGGCCTGCAGACCGACGCTGCCGGGGTTGACGAGGCATTGGCCCGCAGCGGTGCGCAGGAAGCGCGGCAGATGGCTGTGGCCGCAGGCGATCAGCGCGCTGGCCTGGCCGGCCAGCCGCTCGGCGATCTCGGCGGCGGTGGCCAGGCCGAGGACGCCATCACGCGGGGTTTCCAGGAAGTGCTCGCAGTCGCTGCGCGGCGTGCCGTGGCACAGGAAGATGTCGGGCGCCCACTGCCATTCAAATTGAAGGCTGCGCACCCAATCCAGCTCGGCAGCGCCCAGCGTGGACAGCGCGTAGCCGTCCGACGCGCCGCCCGTTTCCGGCCGCCATTCGAGGATCTGCCGCTCGTGGTTGCCGGCCAGGCAGGGCCAGCCCGAGGCCATCAGCCACTGCGCCGTCTCGCGCGGCAGCAGTGGGCCGGAGAGGTTGTCGCCCAGGCACAGCACGGTGTCCACGCCACGGCGGCGGATGTCGGCGGCGACGGCTTCGAGGGCGGGCAGGTTGCCGTGGATGTCGGAGACGAGGGCGAGGCGCATGGGTCAGGACTCTAGATGCCCCAGTGGCAGCACGCCGCTGGCTTTGACCTCGCCCAGCGAGAAGCTGGTGTGGATGTCCTTCACGTTGGGCAGCTTGAGCAGCGTGTTGATGGAGAAGCGCGAGAAGGCGTCGAGGTCGGTCACCATGACCTGCAGCTCGAAGGTGCCGGTGCCGGAGATGTAGTGGCAGGCAATGACCTCGGGCAGCTGGCGGATCGCGTCCTCCAGCGCCTTGGTGGCCGTGGCCGCGCTGCGCTCGGCGTCCACGCGCACGAAGGCCAGCACGCCCAGGCCGATCTTGCGGCGGTCGATCTCGGCGCGGTAACCGGTGATGTAGCCCTGCTCCTCCAGCCACTTGACGCGCCGCCAGGTGGGCGCCGCCGACAGGCCGATGCGCTGGGCCAGTTCGGCGTTGGACTGGCGCGCGTCGCGCTGCAGTTCGGCCAGGATGGCGATGTGATAACGGTCGAGGTCGGCGGAACTCATGGTTTGCCCTTAAGGCGAATTGGCGATGTGAATTTGATTGAATTCTCGTTGATTGAGCAAGGATTTTGCTGAGCGGGTCGGTTTTGAGCGTAAACGGGAAAGCACCCATCGCCCCCGTTTCCCTACACTGACCGGTCCGGCCATACTGGCCACACGCCCGCGCGCCAGGCCCCACAAGGGCCGCCACGCCAGGCCGCCAATCAGGAGCTCCATCCGATGAATGCACCGCTGCCCGAACACATCCTGAAGGCCCTACAGACGGTCTCTCTGGACGACAAGTACGCGCTGGATTCCGGCCGAGCCTTCATGAGCGGCGTGCAGGCGCTGGTGCGGCTGCCCATGCTGCAACGCACGCGCGACGCGCTGGCCGGCCTGAACACCGCTGGCTTCATCAGCGGCTACCGCGGCTCGCCGCTGGGTACCTATGACCAGGCGCTGTGGGCGGCCAAGAAGCACCTGGCCAAGCAGAACATCGTCTTCCAGCCCGGCGTGAACGAGGAGCTGGGCGCGACGGCCGTGTGGGGCACGCAGCAGCTGGATCTCTTCCCAGAGAAGGCCAAGTTCGACGGCGTGTTCGGCCTCTGGTACGGCAAGGGTCCGGGCGTGGACCGCTGCATCGACGTGTTCAAGCACGCCAACATGGCGGGCACGAGCAAACACGGCGGCGTCATCGCCATCGCCGGTGACGACCACATCGCCAAGAGCTCGACGGCGGCGCACCAGAGCGACCACGTCTTCAAGGCCGTGGGCTTCCCGACCTTCTTCCCCAGCAGCGTGCAGGACATCCTCGACATGGGCTTGCACGCCTTTGCGATGAGCCGCTTCTCGGGGCTGTGGGCGGGCATGAAGACCATCCAGGAGATCGTCGAATCGTCGTCTTCGGTCAGCGTCGACCCCGACCGCGTCAACATCATCCTGCCGGAAGACTTCCAGATGCCGGTCGGTGGCCTGCACATCCGCTGGCCGGACCCGCCGCTCGAGCAAGAGTCGCGGATGATGAATTACAAGTGGTACGCGGCGCTCGCCTACATCCGCGCGAACAAGCTGAACTACAACGTCATCGAAGGTGCCAACGACCGCTTCGGCCTCATCACCAGCGGCAAGGCCTTCAACGACACGCGCCAGGCGCTGCACGACCTGGGCCTGGACGAAGAGACCTGCCGCCGCGTCGGCATCCGCCTGCACAAGGTCAACGTGGTGTGGCCGCTGGAGGCACAGATCACGCGCGACTTCGCCAAGGGCTTGCAGGAGATCCTGGTCGTCGAGGAGAAGCGCCAGATCATCGAATACCAAGTCAAGGAAGAGCTCTACAACTGGCGCGCCGACGTGCGCCCCAATGTGCTCGGCAAGTTCGACGCCGGTGACGGCGGCGAGGGCGGCGAGTGGAGCGTTCCCAACCCCAGTGACCACTGGCTGCTGCGCCCGCAGGCCGATCTGACGCCGGCCATCATTGCCCGCGCCATTGCCAAGCGCCTGAAGAAGCTCGGCGTGGACAGCGACATCGCCGCCCGCCTGGATGCGCGCCTGGCCGTCATCGACGCCAAGGAAAACGCGCTGAAGTCCGAGGAACAGACCGCCGGCGGCGCGGACCGCACGCCCTGGTTCTGCTCCGGCTGCCCGCACAACACGTCAACGCGCGTGCCCGAAGGCAGCCGCGCCGTCGGCGGCATTGGCTGCCACTACATGGTGACCTGGATGCCAGGCCGCAAGACGGCCACCTTCACGCAGATGGGCGGCGAGGGCGTGCCCTGGACGGGCCAGGCGCCGTTCACGAACGAGAAGCACATCTTCTCCAACCTGGGCGACGGCACGTACTTCCACAGCGGCAGCCTGGCCATCCGCCAGAGCATCGCCTCGGGCGTGAACATCACCTACAAGATCCTCTACAACGACGCCGTCGCGATGACCGGCGGCCAGGCCGTGGGCGAGCGCCCCGAGGGCCACACCGTCCTCCAGATCATGAACAGCGTGATCTCGGAAGGCGTGAAGAAGCTGGTCATCGTCACCGACGAGCCAGCCAAATACGAAGGCGTGGCGCTCGCTCCCGGCGTGACGGTGCACCACCGCGACGAGCTGGACGACATCCAGCGCCAGTTCCGCGAGCTGGAAGGCACGACGGTCATCATCTACGACCAGACCTGCGCCACCGAGAAGCGCCGCCGCAGGAAGCGCGGCAAGCTGGTGGACCCGGCCAAGCGCGTCGTCATCAACGAGCTGGTCTGCGAGGGTTGTGGCGACTGCTCGGTGCAGTCCAACTGCCTGTCGGTCGAGCCGCTGGAGACTGACTTCGGCCGCAAGCGCCAGATCAACCAGAACAGCTGCAACAAGGACTATTCCTGCGTGAAGGGCTTCTGCCCCAGCTTTGTCACCGTCGAGGGCGGCGAGCTGAAGAAGCCCAAGAAGGAAGGCCGCAAGAGCCCGTTCGATGCGGCGCTGCCGATGCTGCCGATGCCGGTGGTGCCCAACCCCGAAAAGGCCTGGGGCATCGTCGTCGGCGGCGTGGGCGGCACGGGCGTCATCACCATCGGCCAGTTGCTGGGCATGGCGGCCCATCTGGAAGGCAAGGGCGTCATCACGCAGGACGCCGCGGGCCTGGCACAGAAGGGCGGGGCGACCTGGAGCCATATCCAGATCGCCAACGAGCCCGAGGCGATCTTCTGCACCAAGGTCGGCACCGCAGAGGCCGACCTCGTCATCGCCTGCGACGCCATCGTGGCGGCCAACAAGGCGACGCTGGCCGTCATGCGCGAAGGCCGCACCTACGTCGCACTGAACACCCACGGCTCGCCGACGGCCACGCTGGTCAACGACGCGAACTGGAGCTTCCCCGGCGCGGCCTGCGAGGCGGCGGTGGGCAATGCGGTGGGCCGTGACCACCTCGGTTCGTTCGATGCGGAAGAGGTTGCCGTCAAGCTGGTGGGCGATTCGCTCTACACCAACCCGCTGATGCTGGGCTACGCCTGGCAGCAGGGCCGCATCCCGCTGAGCTACGACGCGCTGATGCGCGCCATCGAGCTGAACGGCGTGCAGGTCGACAACAACAAGGTCGCCTTCGAGTGGGGTCGGCGCTGCGCGCACGACCTCCCGGCCGTGCAGGCGCTGTACGCGGCGCAACAGGTCATCCAGTTCGTCAAGCGCCAGGGCGTGGACGAGATCGTCGCCAAGCGCGTGGACTTCTTGACCGGCTATCAGAACGCCGCCTACGCGGCCGAGTACAAGGCCTTCGTCGACAAGGTGCGCGCTGCCGAAGCGAAGCTGGGCGGCAAGACCACGCTGACCGAAGCCGTGGCGCGCTACCTGTTCAAGCTGATGGCCTACAAGGACGAGTACGAGGTGGCCCGCCTGCACACCGACGCGGCGTTCACCAGCAAGATCGCCGGCATGTTCGAGGGCGACTACAAGGTCGTCCACCACCTGGCGCCGCCGTTGCTGGCAAAGAAGAACTCGCACGGTGAACTGGTGAAGCGGCCTTTTGGCCCATGGATTCGCCCAGCCTTCGGTGTGCTGGCCAAGCTGAAGGGCTTGCGCGGCACGGCCTTCGACGTCTTTGGCTACACCGAGGAGCGCCGCATGGAGCGCCGCTGGATTGCCGACTACCGCGCCGGCGTTGACAAAGCGCTGGCTGGGCTGACGGCCGAGTCGCTGGCCACGGCCGTCGAGCTGGCCCGCGTGCCGGAAGACATTCGCGGCTACGGCCATGTGAAGGCCCGCCACGAGCACGCCGCCAGGGCCAAGTGGGACGCGCTGATCGCGAAGCTCTGACCGTCGCGCCGACGGCGCCCCGCATGACGGTCTCAGGCCGGCATGCGGGGTTCGTCTTTCAGGGCCTTGCCGTGGAGTGCTGGAGCACGATCAGCCAGCGGCCCTCGATGCGCTGGTAGGCAAAGCTGTAGCGCGCCGGCCGCGTCTTCGTCTGGCCGTCGATCTGCTCGGTGAACTCGTATTCGCCCGAACGCACGGCCGTGTCGCCGAACAGCTTCAGGTTGCCGATCATCCAGCGCATGCGTGCCGTCGGCCGCTGCGCCATCTGGTCGAAGAACGACGGCAGTGCCGCGCCTTCTAGCGGCACGGCCGTGTATTCGTCGTCGGTGATCAGCGCGCCCGGGGCGTACAGCTGCTGGAGCCGCCGCGGGTCGCGGCTGTTGTAGGCGTCCTTCCAGTCCTCCAGCGCCCGCATCAGCTCGGGGACGCAGCTGCTGCGTGGGTCGTCACAGCGCAGCGGTGCCGACACGACCACCCTGGGCCCTGTCGTGCAGCCGCTGCCCAGCATGAGCAGCAGCAGGAAGGCCGCAGCGGTGAGCGGTCTGGGCGCCTTGTTGATCATTGCCATGTCGTCTCCGGTGTTCGGTGGGTTGATTGTGAATCTGCCCATCGCGGGGCATTCCCTGAACAGCGCCTCGGCTGGGTTTGCCTAGACTTCGGCCCTTTGCGTCAGGGAGAACCTATGAAAAACATCGTGCGCGGCTTGCTGGCCGCTGTCGGCTTGTGCGTCGGCTTTGTCGCTCATGCGGCCGACGCACCGCCTGCCAAGCCAGCGGAAGACCCCGCCTGGACCGAGGCCAAGGCAGCCGCCAAGACCGGCCCGGCCGACATCGCCATCGCCGGCCAGGCCACGCTGCATCTGCCGGCAGGCCGCGTCTTCATCCCCCAGCCCCAGGCCGGCAAGCTGCTGCGCGCCATGGGCAACCCGGGTGAGCACAACGAGCTGTCGGGCGTCATCTTCCCGGCGGGTCAGGAGCAATGGTTTGCCACGCTGCGCTACATCGCCTCCGGCTATGTGAAGGACGGCGACGCCAAGGAGTGGAAGGCCGACGACATGCTGGCCAGCTTCAAGGAAGGCACCGAGGGCGCCAACGAGGAGCGCAAGAAGATGGGCGTGCCGGCGCTGGAAATCACCGGCTGGGCCGAGGTCCCGGCCTACGAGGCGACGACGCATCGCCTCGTATGGGCCATGAGCTCCAAGGAAAAGGGCGCCCCGGCCGAGGCCGGCCAAGGCGTCAACTACAACACCTACGCGCTGGGCCGCGAGGGCTACCTGAGCCTGAACTTCGTCACCGACCTGAAGGACCTGCCGGCCGAGAAGCCCCAGGCCAAGGCGCTGCTCGGCGCGCTGGAGTTCGACAGCGGCAAGCGCTACGAGGACTTCAACGAGTCCACCGACCACGTTGCCGAATACGGCCTCGCGGCGCTGGTTCTCGGCGTCGGCGCCAAGAAGCTGGGCCTGCTCGCGGTCGCCTTTGCCTTCCTCGCCAAGTTCGCCAAGGTCATCTTTATCGCCGTCATCGGCGGCGGCGCGCTCATCACCAAGTTCTTCAAGCGCGACAAGCCCAGCGAGCCCGCAGCCTGATGCTCAAGCTCCTCGCCCTGCTGTTCACGGGCGCCAAGTTCGGCAAGCTGCTCACCACGGGTGGCAGCATGCTGATCTCGCTGGTGGTCTACGCCTGGATCTACGGCTGGCGCTGAGGAGCCTGGGCGGCAGTGGGCATGGCCCGCGTTGGGGCTGGCAGGGGCGCAGGCAAGGCGCGAGGAGGCCGCGGGCTCGCGCCCGCAACGACGAGCAACGCCGCATGCGCCCCTGCCAGCCCCAACCCGGAGGGCCGGGGCGATTTGCGGCGCCCGGCGGCGTTGCCGGTTCCTTGCGTGGCGCCCGCCACGCCGCGTCACCCGCGCCTTGCCGGGCACCGCAACTCGCCCCGGCGCGGGCCATGCCCACTGCCGCCCAGGCTCCTTGGCCGGCTTCATCGCGCTGCTGTTCGTGCACGAGATGGGCCACTTCATTGCCGCGCGCTACAAGGGACTCAATGTCGGCGCGCCGACCTTCATTCCCTTTGTCGGCGCCTGGGTCGAGCTGAAGGACATGCCGCACGACGCGCAGACCGAGGCCTTCGTCGGTCTCGCGGGCCCGCTGCTGGGCACGGTGGGCGCGACGCTGACCTACCTGCTGGCGCGTAGCTGGGATGCGGATTGGCTTTTGGCCGTGGCCTACAGCGGCTTCTTCCTGAACCTGTTCAACCTGATCCCGATCTCTCCCTTCGACGGCGGCCGCATCACGGCCGTGCTGTCGCCGCGCATCTGGCTGCTGGGCGCCCCCATGCTGGTGGCGCTGTTCTTCTGGCGCCCCAGCCCCATGCTCATCCTGATGGCGCTGCTTGCCTGGCCCCAGCTCATCAAGGCCTGGAAGCACCGCGCCGACAGCGCCGAGGCGCAGACCTACTACGCCGTGCCGGCGGCCGTGAAGTGGGAGTACGCGACCTACTACCTGGTGCTGGCGGCCTACCTCGCCGTCATGTGCCATGACGTGCACGAGATGCTTGCCGTCATGCGGGGCTGACACGAGCATTGCGCGCGAGGGCGCACTACGATCCAGACGCGCCCTGTGCTCGGAGTTCCCCTCATGAACCGCTCCTGCCTGCTGCTGGCCTTGTGCCTGTCCGCCCTGCTGGCGGCGCCGGCCAGCGCTGAGCGGCGCCTTCGCGCCTGTGCCCATCCGGCCGCCCAGCCGATGAGCTGGGAACAGCAGGGCCGCATGCACGGTGTTTGCGTCGAGATGGCACGGCGGGCCTTTGCGGCAGCGGGCTGGACGTTGGAGGTCGAGGCGGTCGGCCCCTGGGCGCGCTGCCAGGCGCTGGTCGAGCGCGGCGACGTGGACGCGATGGTCTGTGCCTTCGACAACCCCAAGCGCCGCGAGTACGCGCTGGTTGTCGAACCCGCCCTGGCGCGCAACGAGGCGGCCCTGTTCGTGCGGCGCGACAGCCCGTTGCGCTTCGACACCTGGACCGATCTGGCCGGCCTGCGGGTCGGCGTCGGCCGAGGTGTCAGCTTTGGCACCGAAATCGACCGGCAGCTGGCTCAACAGGCCCAGGTGGACAACGCGCTCAGCGAAGACCTGAACCTGCGCAAGCTGTTGCTGGGCCGTCTGGACGCGGTGGTGACCGCGCGCGAGGCGGGTGTGCAATTGCTGCGTGCGATGGGTTGCGAGCAGGAGGTGCGCATGCTGCCTCGCGGGCTGGGCGCTGACGGGCTGCATCTGCAGATCTCGCGTCGCTCGCCCGCCGCTGCGGCCACGCCGCAGATCCGCGACTATCTGCAGCAGGCCGACTATCCAGCTGCGCTGCAGCTGCTGCACCGCCAGCAGGCCGAGCTTTATCGTGTGCAGAACCCGCCGCCCGAAGCGGGCCGGTGCGCACGCTGAGGGCGCGTCAAGTCAGGCTTCACCAGACAAGAGCGGCGCCGGCTGCCGTCGCGCCTAGACTGCGCTGCCCATGAGCCCAGCTTCGCACGCACCGAACCGTCAGCGCTGGATGGGCCTGCTGCTGGCGATGCTCGGCGCCATCGGCTTCTCGGGCAAGGCCATCATCGTCAAGCTGGCCTATCGCCATGGCGTGGATGCCATCACGCTGCTGATGTGGCGCATGCTGCTGGCGCTGCCCTTCTTCCTCGCCATGGCCTGGTGGGCCGGCCGGGGCAAGCCGGCGCTGACGCGTCGCGACTGGCGCGACATCGCCGTGCTGGGCTTCACCGGCTACTACCTCGCCAGCTACCTCGACTTCGCCGGCCTGGCCTACATCACGGCCAGCCTTGAGCGGCTCATCCTCTATCTCAACCCGACGTTGGTGCTGCTGCTGTCGGTCGTCTTCTTCCACCACCGGCTGCACGCGCGGCAAGTGATTGCGCTGGGCATCAGCTATGCCGGCGTCGTGGCGGTGTTTGCGCATGAACTCAGCTTCCAGGGTGTCGACACGGCGCTCGGCGCGGCGCTGGTGTTCGCCAGTGCGGTGAGTTATGCGGTCTACCTCTCGCTGAGCGGCAAGGTCGTGCAGCGCCTGGGATCGCTGCGGCTGGCGGGGCTGGCCAGCACGGTGGCCTGCTTGCTGTGCATCGCGCAGTTCGCGTTGCTCAAGCCCTTGTCGACCGCCGCCGTGCCCGAGCCGGTGATGTGGCTGTCGCTGCTGAACGCCACGGCCTGCACGGTGGCGCCGGTGCTGATGGTGATGCTGGCCATCGCCCGCATCGGCGCGCCGCTGTCGTCGCAGGTCGGCATGGTCGGGCCGATGAGCACCATCCTGATGGGCGTCTTTATCCTCGGCGAGCCGATGAACGCGTGGATCGTGTTCGGCACGGCGCTCGTGATGGCCGGTGTGTTCCTCGTCAGTGCATCGAAGCGTTAGCGACCATACAGGTAGCCAGGCAACCAAAGCGTCATCTCCGGCCACACGTACATGAACACCATGCACAGGATGACGATGAGCATGTAGGGCATCATGCCCGCGAAGATCTGGTTCAGCGTCACGTGCGGCGGGCACACGCCCTTCAGGTAGAAGGCCGACATGGCCACCGGCGGGCTCAGGAAGGCGGCCTGCAGGTTCACGAACACCAGCACGCCCCACAGCATGGGGTCGATCTGGAAGTGCGCCAGCAGCGGCAGGAAGATGGGCACGAAGATGACGATGATCTCCGTCCACTCCAGCGGCCAGCCCAGCACGAAGATGATGGCCTGCGACAGCAGCATGAACTGCAGCGGCGTCAGGTCCATGGACATCACCCACTGCTCCACCAGCGCCTGACCGCCSAGCAGCGCGAACACSGCCGAGAACAGCGCCGAGCCGACGAACAGCCARCASACCATGGCCGTCGTCTTGGCGGTCAGGAACACCGCTTCGCGGGTCTTCTTCAGCGTCAGCGCGCCGGCCTGCCAGGCCATCAGGAAGGCGCCCGCCGCGCCGACGGCGGCCGACTCGGTGGCAGTGGTGATGCCGAACAGGATGACGCCCAGCACGACCAGCGTCAGGATGCCCAGCGGCATCACCGACGACACCAGCATGGTGAGGATCTCGTACTGCTCGGCGTCAAAGCGCCAGTAGTACCAGGCCAGCAGCACGGCCGTCAGCACGCAGACGATGGCGAAGCCGGTGTAGAAACCCTGGGGCACGGCCTCGGGGCCGGGCGCCGCGCTGACCGCGCCGCCCATGCGTTGCAGCGGCTCGTCTGCGGCGGGCTTGGCCGCGCCGGGTTCGGCGAGGGCGCCGGGCGGCTCGCTGAGGCTGGTGGACGCACCGGGGGGTTCTTGCAGGCCGCCGCTGGCGCCTGGGGGCTCGGCCAGGCCGCCTGATGGGCTGAGTGGCTCCTGCAAGCCGCCCGACGCGGCGGGCGCGTCCAGCTTCTGCATCACCGCCGCAGGCGCGGCGGCCTCGGTCTTCTGCGAGTAGATGGTGACGTACCACCACGTCGTGCCCAGGCAGACCAGCGCCAGCCATAACGGCACCAGTGCGCGCAGCAGGTTGCCGGCCAGGCGCGGCCAGCTCAAGGGTGCGGCGGCCGGTGCCAGCACGGCCTTGCACAGTGCCCAGAGCATGCGCGGCGAATAGCGTTCCGCCAGCGCCGCGATGGCCGGCGAGATCGGCGCGCGCTGCTGCTCCAGCGGCAGTTGCGGCGCGATCTTGGGGTTGAGCATGGCCCAGCCGATCACGTAGACCAGATACAGAAAGGCCAGGAAGAAGCCGGGGAACATCGCTGCCGCATAAAGCTTGACGACCGACTGCCCGGCCACCGCCGCGTAGACGATGATCATCACGGACGGCGGGATCAGGATGCCCAGCGTGCCACCGGCCGTGATGACGCCCGCAGCCAGCCGCGTGTCGTAGCCGGCCTTGAGCATGGGCCGCATCGCGATGACGCCCATCAGCACGACGACGGCGCCGACCAGCCCGCTGGCAATGCCCCAGAAGGTGCAGATGACCAGCGTCGTCACGGCCAGCGAACCGGGCAGGCGGCGGAAGGCCAGCTGCACGCTGTGGAACATTTTGTCCACCAGCGCGCCGCGCTCCATCACATAGCCCATCAGCACGAACAGCGGTATCGACAGCAGCGTGTCGTTGTTCATGGCCCCGTAGGCGCGCTGCACCATCAGGTCGAAGATGCGGTTGTCCAGCCAGGGCTGGCCGGGGTCGTAGAAGGCGACGAAGCCGAACATCATGCCCAGACCCATCAGCGTGAACGCCGTCGGGAAGCCCAGCAGGATGACGACGACGATGAGGCTGAGCATGGTCAGGCCAAGGGCGGCGTTACTCATGCTGGGAGCCTCCGGTGGCGCGCGAGCGCGCGGCGTCGTCGATGGTTTTGGTGCGCTCGATGGCCTCGCGGGCGGCGTCGGCATCCACATGCGTGCTGGCCGCCAGCTGCTGCTCGACGACGTCGATCTCCTCGGCGTCCTTGAGGCGCGGCGTCCACTCGCCGGTGCGGATGCAGACGATGCAGCGCAGTATCTCGGACAGGCCCTGCATCATGACCATCGCCCCGGCCAGCGGGATGATGGCCTTGAAGGGGTAGACCGGCAGCGGCGTGGCGTTGAACGTCGTCTCGTGGATGCGCAGCGAGTCGCCGAAGTAGGTCCAGCCGCTCCAGGTCAGCGCGCCGATGCCGGGCAGGAAGAAGAGGATGTAGAGCAGCAGGTCCAGCCAGGCCTGGGTGCGCGGCTGCATGCGGCCGTAGAGGAAGTCGCCGCGCACATGGCCGTCATGCGCCAGCGCATAGGCGCCGCCCATCATGAACAGCGTGCCGTAGAGCATGTTGCTGGCGTCGAAGATCCAGGCCGTCGGCATGTTCAGGATGTAGCGCTTGAACACCTCGGCCACCACCAGCAGCATCAGCACGACGATCAGCCAGGCGAAGGCCTTGCCGACCCAGGTGCTGATGCCGTCCACCCGGTGCAACAGCTTTTGCACTTCCATCGCGTCACCCTCACGAAGGACAGGCCCCGCAGGGCCCGTCGAATCACATGGTCAGCCTGCCTTCAGCCCTTGCGGCCAAAGTAGTGGTTCCAGGCCATCTTGAAGTCGACGAGATAGTCGTTCTGCCATTGCCCGGCACGCTGGGCGAAGGCGCGCTGGCTGTCCAGCACCTTCTTGAACAGCGCGTTGTCGGCCGACTTCTTGGCGACCACCTTGTCCCAGGACTCGAGCTGGTTGCGCAGGATGGCGTCGGGCGTCTTGTAGAAGGCCACGCCGGCCTTTTTCATGTCGGCGTAGTCCTTGGAGTTGCGGTCGATGGCCTTCCAGCTCATGTCGGCGCTGGACGCCTGCACCGCGTAGTCGATGATCTTCTTCAGCTCGGCGGGCAGCGCGTTGTACTTGCCTTTGTTGAAGAGGATCTCGAACTGCTCGGTGCTCTGGTGGAAGCTCTGCAACATGCAGTTCTTGGCCACGTCCGGGAAGCCCAGGATGCGGTCGCTCGACGCGTTGTTGAACTCGGCCGCGTCGATGAGGCCGCGGTCCAGTGCCGCCACGATCTCGCCGCCCGGCAGCGGGTTCACGGCCGCGCCTTGCTCGGTGTAGAGGTCCACCGCCAGGCCCACGGTGCGGAACTTGACGCCCTTCATCTGCTCCAGGTTGGCCACCGGCTTCTTGAACCAGCCATAGGGCTGAGTCGGCATCGGGCCGTAGAGGAAGGACACCACGTCCATGTTGATGGACTTGTAGATCTCCTCCAGCAGCGCCTCGCCGCCGCCGTAGTTGTGCCATGACAGCAGCATGTTCGGGTCCATGCCGAAGCCGGGGCCCGAGCCCCACAGCGCCAGCGCCGAGTTCTTGCCGTAGTGGTAGGCCACCACGCCGTGGCCGCCGTCCAGCGTGCCCTTGTTGACGGCCTCCAGCAGCTGGAAGGCCGGCACCACGGAGCCCGCCGGCAGCACCTCGATCTTGAGGCGCCCGCCCGCCATGTCGTTGACCTTCTTGGCGAAGTCCTGGGCGTACTCGTGGAAGATGTCTTTCGCCGGCCAGGTCGACTGGAAGCGCAGGCTGACGGTCTGCGCGGTCGAGATCATCGGTGCCGCCAGGGCGCCTGCCCCGACGGTGGTGGCAGCGGCGCGCTTGATGAAGCGGCGGCGCGCGGTGGGTTTCTGGGTCATGGGCTTGTCTCCAAATGGATGTGTTTTGACTGCGCCTCAAACAGAACCTGCGGCCGGGCGCGCTGGCCGCCGTGCCCGACTGTCTGGCCGCGCCCTTGCTGCGCGCAACTGGGTCAAACCCAGTGGTGGCGCGGGTCATCTCAAGAGTCCGCGTCGCAGCGATTCAAATTCGCTGAACAATGGCGACAAGGTCGGTGAACCGCCTGCCACTCAGCGAGGAACACACTGCGAGCCATGATGAGCACTGCCACCCGCTACACCCCCGTCGCCGTCGTGCTGCACTGGCTGATGGCCCTGGCCATCATCGGCAGCTTCTGCGTCGGCCTCTACATGGCCGACCTGCCGTTCTCGCTGACTCGGCTCAAGCTCTACAACTGGCACAAGTGGGCCGGCGTGACCATCCTCGCCCTGGCCGCCGTGCGCCTGCTGTGGCGCCTGACGCACCGCCCGCCGGCCGACCTGCCCATGCCCGCCTGGCAGGCCTTTGCTGCGCATGCCACGCACAACCTGCTCTACGTCGCTTTCTTCGCCGTGCCGCTGCTGGGCTGGGCCTACAGTTCGGCCGCAGGCTTCCCCATCGTCTGGTTCGGCGTGCTGCCGCTGCCGGACTTCGTGCCCAAGGACAAGGCGCTGGCCGATACCTTGAAGGAACTCCACAAGTTCGCCGCCTACGGCCTGGCCTTGCTCGTGCTGGCCCATGTCGCCGGCGCCCTCAAGCACCGCTTCATCGACCGCGACGGGCTGCTCGCCCGCATGTCGCTGCGCCGCTCCTGAACAGGAATCCCACATGACCAAACTCCTCTCCGCGCTGCTGCTCGCCGCGGCTCTCGTTCCGGCCCACGCCGCCACGCTGCAGGCCGACAAGAGCGACCTCAGCTTCACCTTCAAGCAGATGGGCGTGCCGGTGGACGGCAAGTTCAAGAAGTTCGAAGCCCAGCTGGACTTCGACCCCAAGAAGCCCGAGACCGGCAAGATCGCCTTCACGGTCGACCTGGGCAGCGTGTCGCTCGGCGACGCCAGCTTCGACGCCGAGCTGGCCAAGACGCCCTGGTTCGACACCAAGCGCAACGGCAAGGCCACATTTGTGTCCAGCGGCATCAAGGCCACCGGCGCCGGCAAGTACGACGTGGCCGGCAAGCTGACCATCAAGGGGGCCGTGCGCGATGTCGTCGTGCCCATCACGCTCAATGGCGGCGTGGCGCAGGGCAGCCTGCCCATCAAGCGCCTGGACTTCAAGATCGGCGACGGCGAATGGGCCGACACCTCGGTCGTTGCCAACGATGTAACCGTCAAATTCAAGCTTGCCTTTGCTGGCATCTAACCTCTTTCTTTCCCCACCCCCGGAGCCTTACCAATGAAGAACGCCCTGCTGCTCACCGCCCTGCTTGCCGCCGCTGGCGCCGCTCAAGCCCAAAGCGCCACCTATGCCATCGACCCGACCCACACCGCGGTCACCTTCGAGGCCAAGCACTTCGGCACCAGCACGCTGCGCGGCCGCTGGGACAAGAAGGAAGGCAGCGTCACGCTGGACAAGGCCGCCAAGACCGGCAAGGTCGAGTTCACGATCGACATGGCCTCCATCACCACCGGCACGCTGCCCTTCGACGGCCACCTGAAGAGCAAGGACTTCTTCGCCGTCGAGGAGTTCCCGACGGCCAAGTTCGTCGGTGACAAGTTCACCTTCAACGGCGACAAGGTCACCAGCGTTGCCGGCGAGCTGACGATCCGCGGCAAGACCAACCCGGTCACGCTGACGGCCAATGGCTTTGGCTGCTACGACAACCCGCGCCTGAAGCGCGAGGTCTGCGGCGGCGACTTCGAGACCACCATCATGCGCAGCCAGTTCGGCATCAACTACGCACTGCCCGCCGTCACGCCGGACGCCATCCGCCTGCTGATCCAGGTCGAGGCCATCAAGCAGTAAGCGCTGCTGGCCCCCGCATGAGCCCGCTTCGGCGGGCTTTTTGCTGGGCGGTTGACGCCTGTCCGTGGCGTATTCACGGGGCCGTCACCAGGGCGTCACGCCGGGCCGGACGGCCTGTCGCGCACCCATGCAGTTCGTCACCCGTACCGGCCGGCGCGTCGCTCTGACGCAACGCGCCCCAAGGCCCCTGCTTACAGTGGCCCCAACGACGACAAAACGGCCATGACTCCCTCCTTCACCCCCAGCCCCCAGCAAAAGCTCTGGCTTGAGCGCTGGCAGCGCCTTTCGGCCACCGTGCTGCGCTACTTCCACGCCTACGCCGGCTGGCTGGTCGGCATCAGCTGGAAGCGCTTCGTGCTGCTGGCGCTGGCGCTGCTGATCGGTGTCAACGTGCTGAAAAACCTGCCGCCCTTCACCTGGCGCATCAGCGAGCAGGTCGAGGAGCAGGACCAGGGCGACGCGCGCCGCCAGCTCAAGAAGGCCGCCGAGAAGGCCAAGCATGCCGCCGAGCAGGCCAAGAAGGCCGCCAAGAACGTGCCCTACGAGCTGAAGGTCGACGAGCGCGGCGTGCACATCCGCCCCGTGCCGGCGGCCTCCGGTGCCAGCGCCGCTGACGGGGACGCGCCCGCCATCGAGATCGATTTCCCCAAGAGCGCCAAGCCCGAGGACATCAGCGCCGCGCTGGACGAGGCCAAGGACAAGCTGAAGCAGCTCAAGAACGACGCCGACGAGGTGCGCCAAGCGCAGGAGCAGGCCGCCGACGCCCAGCGGGCGCTGGAGGAGGCGACGGCTGACGTCAACGAGGCCAAGTCCGAGTCCCGCCGCAGGGTCACCGTCATCCGCATGGGCGACTCGATGGTCGACCTGGCCATCCTGTGGGTGCTGGCTTCCGCCGTCATCAAGGCCATGTACAAGGGCCGCATCCAGGCCGAGGTGAAGGCGGCCCAGGCCACCGAGAACGCCGAGAGCGAGGCGCTGAAGCGCCAGGTCATCGAGGCCCGCATGGCCGCGATGCAGGCGCAGGTCGAGCCGCACTTCCTGTTCAACACGCTGGCCAGCATCGACCACCTCATCGAGACCGACCCGCCCACTGCCAGCAAGATGCAGAAGAACCTCATCGCGCTGCTGCGGGCCTCCATGCCCACCATGCGCGAGGCCAACGCCAACGGCGCGGTGCGCGACCTCGGCCGAGAGCTCGCCGTCATCAAGCCCTACCTTGAGATCCTGAAGATGCGCATGGAAGAGCGCCTGCAGACCGAGATCGCCGTGCCCGACGGCCTGATGTCTGCCGAGTTCCCGCCCATGATGATCCAGGGCCTGGTGGAAAACGCCATCAAGCACGGCCTGGAGCCCAAGGCCGAGGGCGGCAAGCTCACCGTCAAGGCCGAGATCCTGCACGGCAAGCTCGCCGTCACCGTGGCCGACACCGGCCTGGGCTTCGGCCGCGCCGCCACCAGCGGCACCGGTGTGGGTCTGGCCAACATCCGCGAACGCCTGCAGCTGCTGCACGGCAACCGCGCCAGCGTCACCGTCACCGAGAACCAACCCAGCGGCACGGTCGTCACGATCACCGTGCCCTATCGCAGCCGCAACGACGAAGGAGTCGCATCATGAAGACCTTGTTCAAGATCCTGTTCATCGGCACCGCGCTGATGGTCCTGATGGCGATGTTCGGCGGCTTCGCGCTGCTCAACCACCACGGCCCCGACATGCACATCGTGCTGGACGACGGCGAGTTCTTCTTCGGCGGCAGCGACTTCGGCGACTGGCTGGGCGCCAGCATCGGCCTCTTCGTCGCCGGCCTCGTCTGCGTCATCGTGCTGCCGCTGGTGCTGCTGCTGGGCGTAGCCTTGCCGCTGCTCATCGTCGGCGGTGTGCTGACGGTGGTCGTCGCCAGCCTGCTGGGCGTCGGCGCGCTGCTGGGCTCGCCGGTCATCCTGCTGGGCCTGCTGCTCTTCGTCGTGCTGCGCAACCGCCGCCGTGCGAACGCCGCAGCGGCGCGGACCGAGCCGGTCTGATCTAGCATCGCGGCCATGAGCAATGCACCCATCCGCGCCGTTCTGGCCGACGACGAACGACTGATGCGCGAACAGCTGCGCAGCCGCCTCACCGAGGTCTGGCCCGAGCTGGAGATCGTCGCCGAGGCCAAGAACGGTCTCGAAGCCGTGGAACTGACGAAGGAGCACAAGCCCGACCTCGTCTTCCTCGACATCCGCATGCCCGGCCTGACGGGCGTGGACGCCGCCCGCCAGATCGCCCAGCTGCCGGAAGATGACGACTGGCTCGTGCCCGAGATCGTCTTCATCACCGCCTACGACCAATACGCCGTCGAGGCCTTCGAGCAGGGCGTGGCCGATTACGTGCTCAAGCCCGCCGAGCGCGAGCGCCTGCAGCTGACGGTGGCGCGCATCAAGAAGCGGCTGGCTCAGCGTGAAGGCGCCGAAGCGGTCGAGACCTCATCCGCGCCGCTGCAGCAGCTGCTGCACAAGCTCAGCGCCCAGGTCAGCGGTGGCGGAGGCAAGCCGAGCTATCTGCAATGGATTCAGGCGACGGTCGGCCAGGCCATCCAGATGATCCCGGTCGACGACGTGCTGTTCTTCATCAGCGACGAGAAGTACACCCGCGTGCAGACGGCCAAGGTCGAGGCGCTGATCCGCAAGCCCATCAAGGAGCTGGTGGACGAACTGGACCCGCAGGTGTTCTGGCAGGTGCACCGCTCAACGCTCGTCAACGCGCGGGCCATCGACGGCATCACGCGCGATTTCCGCGGCCGCCAGCTGGTGGGCGTGAAGGGGCTGACGGAGAAGCTGGAAGTGAGCCGGAGCTACACGCACTTGTTCAAGGGCATGTAGTCCGTTCTGGGTGGACGCAGAAGCGCGGGCAGGCCTGATGCTTCGTGTCCCCCGGCCCGCTGCGCGAGCCTCCTCCTTTACCTTCGCATCAGGCCTACCCGCACTCCTGCTTGGCGCTGCATTTGTCTATCGCCGCGAAGCACCGCTGGTGGATAAGCCGGGATGCGGCTGCGCAATTGCGCAGGTAAAGGAGGAGGTCGCGCAGCGGCCGGGGGACACGGAGCAATTGCGTGCAGCCGCGTCCCGGCTACAGCACACCCGTCAAACCTCACATTCAGGCGCCAGACAGCGTTGGGGTTGCCGCCTCAACCTACTGAGGTTGACGGCCGGTGTCAGCGAGGGTCAGAGCCTCAGTCCTTCATCCGGGCCACCATGTCGGTGAAAACCAGTTGTCGCTCTCCGTCCACCAACTTGCTCCTTGTGCCAATTGGGTAGTCGACAAGATTCGCGCGCTTGACGGTCCACGCATCTCTGCGCATTGGCTCGCCAATGCTTGACGTCACTTCCATTGCTCCGCGCCATATGCCAGCCAATGCCAAGCCAGGCAGCGCGCTCTTGCAGCGTCGCTGAAACTCAGGAATGCGCTCAAGCGGAACGTTCGTGTAGTCATCGAGAAGAACGAAGTACCTCGAGCCGATCTTCAAAGAAGTTGCAAACCCAAACTCAATGAGCTGGCCAGCCGTCGCGCTCTTGATGCCCTCGATCACTCGGCCTTTGTATCGTGCACCGCAGCTTTCTCGCCCAGCTTCCACGACTCGGCCGTCCAGCACCTCAACGACAGCGACAACACTGGAACGTCTATAGAGCTCCCGCAACGGGATCGAAGTCTCAATAGAAGCCGCAGCGCCGGTTGCGATGACCAGTGCAAGTAATGCTCCCAAGATCCGAGAAGGCATAAGGCTCGATCTTAGGTAAGGCCCAGAGCATCTCAGCGGCCACGCAAGGCGTTCAAAGCTTCACCGGCCCCGCCACATCCCCACCCGACACCGCCGCCCGCGCCAGCTGCTGACGCACGCGGTCCACATAGCCATCCGCGCGCTGCAACTGCGCCTCGATGAGCTTGTTGTTCGCGCCCATGGTCGCGATCGCCTTGGAGCGGAAGTTGTCCATCGCGTCCATGGCCTGGAAGGTCTGGTCGAACATGGACTGGATCTGCTCGATGCCCAGCATCGGGTTGGACGCGAACTCGGCTGTCTGGTCGACGTGCTGGTTCAGCGCCTGGCCAGTCTGGTTGATGAGGTTGCCGATGGTCGAGTTGACGCCTTGCAGCATTTTCATGACCTCGATCTGGTTGCCGGTGGCGCGCGCCACGGTCTGGGCCACGGCCAGGGCGCTCATGCCGGTGGTGGCGACGCGGTCGCAGCCGATCATCATTTCGCGGCCGGTCTTCTTCAGCACGTCCAGCGCCAGGTAGCCGTTCACGCAGACGGCCTGCTGGGTCTGGATGTCGGCCAGGTTCTGGCGCGCGTAGAACAGCACTTCCTGCTCCAGCGCCTTGGCCTTGATCGGGTCGGTCGATTGCAGCGCCTGCACGCGTTCGGCCAGCCGCGTGTCCAGCGTGCGGGCAAAGCGCGCCGCTGCGGCGAGGGACTGCATCGCCTCCCACAGCTTGCCGCGCGTGGACTCGATGTCGATGACGTCCTTCTGGATGCCGTCCTTGGCCGCGTAGAGCTGGGTCATGCTCGTCTGCAGCTGGCCGGCGGCGCTCTCAAACTTGCGGAAGTAGGCTTCCAGCTTGTTGCCGAAGGGGATCAACCCGAGCAGCTTGCGCGGCTGCAGCAGGTCGCCGTCCTTGCCGGGGTTGAGGTCGTCGAGCTGACCGCGGATGGCGGCGATGGCCTGGTAGGCCGGCGTGTCCGTCGCGCCGACGAAGTTGCGCTGCATCAGGCTGCCCTGCATCAGGCTGGCGGCCAGGCTGATCTCCTGGCGGCCGAGCTGGAAGGCGCTGTCCAGCTTGGCCTTGAAGGGCTCGCTGTGCAGGTCTTCCTTCTCCAGCGCGTCGATGAAGCGCTGCACCTGTTGGTCAACCTGGGTGGCCACCTCGGGCTTGAGCGGCACG
Source organism: Roseateles sp. P5_E8 (assembly GCF_054177665.1). Taxonomy (NCBI): domain Bacteria; kingdom Pseudomonadati; phylum Pseudomonadota; class Betaproteobacteria; order Burkholderiales; family Sphaerotilaceae; genus Roseateles; species Roseateles sp. P5_E8. The sequence goes on from NZ_JBGCUM010000008.1 coordinate 108,355, forward strand.
GCCTCGACGGCCTGCGGCGGTTCGATGGGCGTGATGACCTCGGGCGCGGTCAGCGTGAAGGCGGGCTTGGTGATGGTGTCGCTCATGGTGTCTTGGCTCCGAACTTTTGCTTCAGGAATTCGCTGTGCCGCAGGAAGGCCTGGGCGTCCTGCCCGGCCAGGTCATCGCCCAGCTGCTCGACCTTGCCCTCCAGCTCGGCCAGCACGCCTTCGAAGGTGGCCTGCGCCGTCATGCCGTTGCTGAGCAGCTTCTTGGTGGCGAACTGCGGCGGGATGCTGAGATAAGTGTTGAGCGCATCGGGCAGATAGCTGATGGCGATGTGGCGCGCATGGAAGCTCTCCTGCAAAGGCAACTGGCCCTTGCTGCGCTCCCACTGGTCGAGCAGGGCTTCGAGCTTGCTGCACAGGTGCTGGATGCGCGTGGCCAGCGGGCCGGGAATGCGTTGGCCTGGGTTGTGCTCGGTGAGCCGCCGCACGCCGCCGAGCGCCCGGCTCATGGCCTCGCGGGCATCGCCCTCGTCCTTGAACTCCAGTGCCTCCCACTCGGCCTCCTTGAAGCTGGGCCAGCCCCACCACATGGCACCCACGACGAGGCCGCCGGCATAGCCCAGCGCTGCCACGCCCAGCCCCAGGCCGCCGAGCAGGCCCAGCGCCTTCAGCACCAGCACGGCGGTTGCAGCGAGCAGGCCGCACCAGTTGGCCGGTGCATTGAGCCATCTGAACAAGGCTGTCATTGGTAGGAACGGATGTCCTTGAACACCGCATACAAAGGCGTCTTGCGCGCATCGAACACGCGGCCGCCGGTGACGGCGACGAGCTGTTTCAGGTCGGCCTCGGCCGCGTCGCCGTACAGCACCATGAAGACGGGGATGCCGCGCACGTCCTCGGGCATCTGCTCATAGGCTTGCTTGAAGGCGTCCAGGTTGCGGCCCACGGTGTTCTTGCCATCGGTGAAGGCGATGACCGAGTATTGATAGTCCGGCTTGAGCTTGCGCTGCTCCAGCATGTGGCTCAGCGCCGCCAGCACCGAGTCGTACAGCGCCGTGCCGCCGGCCATGCGCAGGTTGTCGGCGGCGTCGCGCACGCGCTGCAGCTCGGCCTTCTTGGCGTCGGTGTCGGCCTGCGGCGCCACGCCCTTCTTCACCGGGCTACCGGCCGGGATCTCGAACAGCACGGGCTCGCGCGGCCGGTCGCTGAAGGGCAGGAACCACAGCTTCTCGCGGTTGGTCAGCTTGGCGACGCGACCGGTCAGCGACACGTCGGCGCCGGCCAGGTAGTGGATGGCCTCGACGAGCTGCTCGCGCCGCTGGCCCTGCATGCTGCCGCTGGTGTCCAGCACGAAGGTGGAGGCGATGGGCTTGCGGAACTCGTTCAGGTAGGCGTCGATGAGGCCGTCCGCCAGCTGGCGGTCGGGCGAGAAGGGCAGCTCGACCTGGAAGCCGCGCGCGGGAAGGATGTCTGCCACCTGTTGTGCCAGCTCGGCCTTCATCGGCCGGCGCAGCGTCTGGCGCGCCAGCCACAGCTGGGCGGTGTCGCCCTTCAGGTAGTCGACCACCTTGAGGTAGTCCGCGCGCTTGGCGTCGTTGAGCAGCATGAAGGGGTAGTCGGCCGTGGACACGCCCTCGAAGGGATAGATGAGATGCAGCTTCTCGCGCAGCTTGCCGCTGGCGTTCAGCGTCAGCAGCCAGCTCTCGTAGTTGATGAAGGCGTTGGCGCGCGTGCCTTGCTGCTTGGTGAACTGCTCGGCCAGGTACGTGGAGTTGTCGCCGACGATCTTGTAGCCGGTCAGGAAATCGGCAATCGCCTGCCGGTCCACGTCGGCCGCCGTCAGCGCCTCGCCCTTGCCGCCAGCGGCCGCGACGACGCCCAGCAGCGCCATGAAGCCCTGGTTGCTGGTGGCTGGGTTGGACAGCGCATAGCGCAGCTGGCCCTGTTTGGCCGCCTTCGCGATGTCGGCCCAGGTGAGCTTGGCATCGGCCTTGTTCCAGCCAAAGCGGGCCGCGTCGCTCTCGCTGACGCCCACGGCGATGGGCGACAGCATGATCTTTTCCTGCATCTTCACGCGCCCCTGGCCGGCGGCGTCGCTGAGCAGGTATTTGGCGTTGGCGAACCAGGCCACGTCGGCGTTGGGCGTGCCGCTCAGCACTTCCTGCGTGCTCTCCATCGTGCCGCCGAAGCGGAACTGCACGGCCACGCCGGTGGCGGCCTCGATCTGCGCTGCCAGCGGCTCGATGTCCTTCAGGTCGCTGGTGGCCAGCACGCGCAGCGTGGCCTCGGCGGCGGCCGGCGCCTGCTGCGCGACGGGCGCGTCCTCTTTCTTGCCGCAGGCAGACAGCGCCACGGCGAGAACGACAAGGGCAAGGCGTCGCATCATTGGTTCATCTCCCGGCTGACGGTGTCGATCATGTCGAACATCAAATCGAAGCCCGGTGGGTCGACGACCTGGCGCAACTGCGTGTCCACGGCCAGCCCGGCCTGCTTGGCCGTGGCGGCAAACGCGGCCGGGTCGCCGGTGCGGAAGCCCTGCTCGAGCGCAATGGCCTGCAGCTCCTTGCTGCTCGCCAGCAACTCGGCCAGCTTGCGACCGCGCTCGTTCATCGCCACGATGACCAGCTTGTTGACGATGGTGGGCTGTGGGTACATCAGCACCATCTCTGCCCGCAGGCCGCCGCCGCCGTTCTTCTGCGCCTGGGCCAGCATCTGGCTCTCGTAGATGAAGGCCAGCGGCGTCTTGCCCATGCCGATGGACAGGTAGTCGTCGAAGGCGCCGTTGACGTAGTTCTCCTGGAATCCCTGGCGCTTGAACAGCTCGGCCAGCTTCAGCGCCAGCTGATTGCCGCGCGCGCGGTCGCTGACAACCTCGCCGTTCAGCGCCTGCGAGGTCAGCGCCAGATACATCGCTGCCGAGTTGCTGCGCCGGATGTCGGTGGTGGACACCAGCACGCTGCGCGACACGGCGTAGTCACCGCTGTCCTTCAGGTCGCGCCAGCGTTTCTTGGCCAGCATGGCCTCGGTCAGCTTCTCCATGTCCAGGCCGTAGACCTTGGGGCCCAGCGGTTTGGCGATCTGGTTGGCGACCAGGATCTTGGCGACCGGCTCCCACGACGCCACCACCAGCGGCGTGTGGAAGGGCGAGCTCTGCGTGGCCGGCTTGTTGGCTTTGCGCGCCGCGTCCAGGATCATGTTGGCGGCGACAACGCCGCTGGCCAGGAAGAAGTCCGGCGCCTCGTCCAGCTTGCCCGCCATGTCGCGGCTGCCCACGCGCACCGCCTGCACCGGCAGGCGCTGGGCCGCCAGCAGCTTGGCGACGCGCTCGTCCTTGAAGAAGGGCTCCACGTCGACGGCGATCAGGCCCTTGAGCGGTGCCGTCTGTGCGACGACCGCCTGCTCATGCTCGATGGCCTGGGTCTGCTGGTTGTTGCGCAGTGCCCAGAACAGGGCGCTGCCGAACACGGCCAGCACGATGAGGGTGCCGGCGATGCGCTTGGGGTTGTTCATCTGGCTTATCTGCGTCCTGCCTTGTTGACAGGTGCGCAGTGTGCCCGGTCTGCGGGCCGGGCTGAAAGTCACAAATCACCGCGCGGGGCAGACCCTCGGCGCCGCCCGGGCCCCTTGGCGCGTCAGCGGGGCGCCGGATCGCCAGCCAGTTGCAGCGCATCCGCGCAGTCGGCGCGGAATCGCTGCAGACGCACCTCGGCCTGGGCTCGCTGCCGCGGCGGCAGTTCGCGCAGGCGAATTTCCTGGGCCTTGACCATGGCCTGCAACGCGGTCTGCATCATCAGCAGCGCGGCGGCGCGCGTGCCTGAGGCGTCGCTGCCCGGCTTGCTGCCGGCGTCCAAGCGCTGTGCGACGCGGACGTTGGCGGCGCTCAGCCGCAGGAACAGGTCCGCCAGGTCGACGTACACGTCGGCGAACTGCTCGGGGTCGGTCTTCAAGCCCAGCTCGGCAGCGCGCTGGCGGGGGAGCAGCTGCTCCGCCAACCGCTTGTGCAGCGTCAGCGAGGCGGCGGCTTCCAGCGGATCAATGTCGGCTGGAGGGTTCAGGATCTTCTGCACCCGGGCGGCCGACCACAGGGCCCGCGCCGGGGCCTGCAGCAGCGCTGCGGTATCAGTGTCCGTCGCCGGCCCCAGCGCCTTGAGCTCGCGTTCGAAGACGAGCACCGCCCCGAGGTACTGCAGCGAGGGCGCGACTATGGCCGGTGCGGAGGCCGGCGGTGCCACGCCCGCCAGGGCGGGAGCGGGGAGGAGCGTGTTGCGCACCGAGTTGTACGAGACAGCGGCCTGGAACTCCTCGCTGGGCGTGTTGCCGGCCGGCGCCTGCGTGCGGCGCAGGATGCCGGTGAGCCGCAGGTCGTCCTCCGTCACGCGCAGCGTGCTGAAGGCGTTGTCGCTCCACTGGATGTGCAGCACACCCGGCGCTTGCACCTGCCAGGTACCGCTGCGCGGGCGCGTGGCGGTGAGCGTGACGCGGCCATCGCCTTCCAGCCGCAGCCGTGCGTCGTCCGAGTTCCAGTCCGTGCCGGCCAGCCGCGCGGTCGTCGTCTGCGCCGTGCCGGGCAGGACGGCCCACCGATCCTCCACCGGCCAGAACGTGGCGCGGGGCGGCACGACCGAATGCCAGGGTGCGCTGCCGAGCTGCGTCGAGCGGATGCTTTTCAGGCCGTCACCACGCAGCACGATTAGATATGCCGCTTCGTCAAAGCTGCCGGCCTTCATGAAGCGACTGCTCCACTTGGCTGTCAGCGTGCGGTCGGGCTGCAGTTCGACTTCGACCTCGTGCCCGTTGCCGCCCGGCCATCGGATGAGGCCCCGTGCGCGACCGGTCTCGCGCAGCTGCTCCAGCAGCGCCAACCGCCAGACGCGCTGGTTGTCGGCGTCCACACCCTCGATGGTCGCGATGTTGTCCATTGCTTCCAGCGGCCACACCGGCCGACCGGCCGCCGTGCGCGGCACACAGGCCCAGCGGCCAGCCTGGCTGACGATGAAGGCCGTGGCGTCTGTGAAGCGCGTTTCCGAGCTGCCGCGGAAGCTGAGCGCCGAGTCGCGCGTGCTTTTGACGTCCGCTTTCGGCAGCGCGAGGCAGTCGCGCATGCGCGCTTCCGTGTCCGGCAGGCTGGCGTCGCGGAACTCAAACGTGTCGGCCGGCGTCTGCGCCAGCGCGCCCGCCGCCAGGGACAGCCCGGCGACGAAGCCCGCCAGCCGTTGCAGCGTAGAGCGGATCACTTCTCGACGAAGGCCCGCTCGATGACGTAGTCGCCCGGCGTCGTCGTGCTGCCTTCCTTGAAGCCGCGCACTTCCAGCATGGCCTGCATGTCCTTCAGCAGCTCGGGGCTGCCGCACAGCATGATGCGGTCGGTCTCGGGGTCCAACGGCGGCAGGCCCAGGTCGGCCTGCAGCTTGCCGGTCTGGATCAGGTCGGTGATGCGGCCGGTGTTCTTGAACGGCTCGCGCGTGACGGTCGGGTAGTACAGCAGTTGCTCGCTGGCGAACTCGCCGAGGAACTCGTGCTGGTGCAGGTCGACCGAGAGATGGTCGTGATAGGCCAGCTCGTTCACATGGCGCACGCCGTGCACGATGACGACCTTCTCGAAGCGCTCATACGTTGCCGGGTCGCGCACCACGCTGATGAAGGGCGCCAGGCCCGTGCCGCTGCCCAGCAGGTAGAGGTTCTTGCCCGGCAGCAGGTAGTCGATCAGCAGCGTGCCCGTGGGCTTGCGGCCGACGACGATCTTGTCGCCCGGCTTGATGTGCTGCAGCTTGGAGGTCAGCGGGCCGTCCGGCACCTTGATGCTCAGGAACTCGAGGTTCTCCTCGTAGTTGGCGCTGACGATGCTGTAGGCACGCAGCAGCGGTTTCCCGTTCTCGCCCTTCAGGCCGATCATCGTGAAGTGGCCATTGGAAAAACGCAGGGCCTGGTCGCGCGTCGTCGTGAAGCTGAACAGGCGGTCGGTCCAGTGGTGGACGGTCAGGACGGTCTCTTCGTGGAAGGCACTCATGGGCGTTGATCTGGACGGGGTTAACCCCGGGATTTTCGCCCGGAAGTGATATGCGTGCGTCGCATAAGGCTCAAGCAGTTGCGTTGGCGACCTTCGCGCCACTTCCAGCCCTGCTCATGCCCGGCCCCGCGAGGGGGCCAGGCATGGGGTCAGCGCACGATCAGGAAGTACTGCACGCCGCTGGCCTGGATCTCGTTGCTGCCCGTCTGCACTACCGTCACCCGCTTGTCGTCGCTGGCGTGGAAGACGGCCAGGCCATACGACTGGGCGCCGTTGATCAGCGGCAGTCGGACGTCGCCGGCAGGGAACAGCAGCGAGCCGGTGAACCGCTTGAGCACTTCGGCGTACTGCGACGTGTTGGAGCCGTTGGTGGTCACTGCGATGGCCTCTGCGGCGGTGGCGCTGTGGCTGACCGACAGGGCGGCCGTGCCCAGGGTGCCCAGGTACTGCAGGTCCGAAGTCCTGAAGTAGCTGCCGCCGCTGGTGAACAGTAACGACTCGTCACCCGACAGCCACATGGGATTGGACGCCGAGTAGTTCGACGTTGCTTGGCCGTTCGAACCTGTGAAGCTACCGGTGCTGACGTTGACGCCTGTCCAGGTCAGCGACGAGTAGTCGCCGATCAGCAGGCGGCCCAGTGACTCCGACATCACGCCCCGCGGGCTGCTGGAGGTGTTGTAGAGGCTGCTCGTACCGAGCGTGACGCCCGTGCGCCCGTTGATGGCGACGACGTTGGTGTAGGGCCACGAGTTCGACGAGCCCACCACGAACACGATGCCCGAGTTGGCCGTGAACACCTCAGCCTGCGAACCTGCCGTGCCCGTCGTGGCCAGCAGCGAACCGGAGGCGACGTCCACCAGGCTGACGCTGCCCTCATGCAGCAGGCCCGCCAGCCGGCCGTCGGCCGACAGCGACAAGGCTTTCACTGTCGTGGGCAGCGCGATGGCGACATCGGTGCCTGCCGACGGGTCGACCAGATGCAACTGGTTCGGGTTGGTGGAAACGACCACCAGCTTGTTCTGCGACTTGCTGAAGCGCATCAGGAGAGGCTTGTAGGCCAGCGGCACGGTGCCCGCGGTGGCGCTCAGCACGGTGATGCTGACGCCCGACACGGCGCTGACCTGGCCGTCCGTCACGGTGACCGATGCGTAGTAGCTGCCGGGAACGTCCGGCGTGAAGCTCAGCGCGGGGCCGTTCGGCGCGGCGATGCTGGCGTTGGAGCCCGTCGGGCGGGTGTCCAGCGCCCAGCGGTAGGTCAGCGTGCCGGCGTTGTTCTTGCTATAGCTGCTGGCTGCCGACGCCATGATGCTGCCGCCCTGCAGCACCATCGCCTGGCTGCGGTCGAGCACCACCACCGGCGCATAGTTGCCGACGTCGACGGTGACGGATTGAACCGCACGCAGGCCTGCCGGGTTGGTGACGGTCAGCGTGGCCGCGTAGCGGCCGTCCTTGTCCGGTGTGAAGCTGGGCGTGGCGGTGGCGGCGTCGCTGAGGCTGGCCGAGCTGCCGACCGGCAGCGTGTCCAGCACCCAGCTGTAGGTCAGGGCGCCGCCCGCGGGGTCCTGGCTGCCCGTGCCGCGTAGCGTGATCGCGCTGCCGGTGGCACCGACGTAGCTGGGGCCGCCGGCCTGGGCCACAGGTGCTGCGCTCGCGGACACGATGGCAGTGGGGCCCCAGTCGGCCTTGACGGCGACCCGGTGGATGGCCGACACGCCGCTGGTGCGGTCCACGGCCGTGTACTGCAGCGTGTAGGTGCCGGGCACGTCGGGGACGAAGCTCACGGCCCACGCGGACGTGCTGGTCAGCTGCGCCAGCGCACTGTTGGCGGGCTTGCCCGCGACCAGCCAGGTGCCATCGCTGTTGGAAAACCAGTAGCCGCCGCCGTCGAGCGACACGATGTTGCCCACCGCGGCGTCGAGGCTGCTGTTGGCGACGACCGTCGACACGCTGGTCGACACGGCGAGCGCCGGCGCGAGCTTGGCGGCATCGAAGGTGTGCACCGCGTCCGCATAAAGGCCGGAGGACGAGGTCGCCCTCACGCGCACCTGGTACGCGCCGACGGCGTCGGGCGTCAGTCGAGCCGTCGTGCCCGTGGTGGTCAGCGTCGCGGTGTTGCCAGCGGGGGTAGACAGCAGCGAGAACGCTAACGTCACCGGGCCGCCGTTGGCATCGGTGCTGCCCGCGCCGTCCAGCGCGATGACGGAGCCGACCGACACGGATTGGGTGGGCCGGGTGTTCGTGGGGCCGGCGAAGCTCACCGACGCATCGACGTTGACGACCGGCACTGCGGCGGTGACGGTCACCGGCAGCATCGTGCTGGCCGTCGTGCCGTTGGCCCCGACCTGCAGCGTGAATTGGTAGGCGCCCGCCACGTCCGGCGCGAAGGTGGCCGTCGCGGTCGTGGCGTTCTGCAGTGTGGCGGTGCTGCCGGCGGGTTTGGTGGTCACCGTCCACAGATAGCTGGTGATGCCGCCCGACACGGACGTGCTGCCCGCGCCGTCGAGCGTGAGTGTGCTGCCCACCGGCGCCAGCACCGTGGCATTGCCCGTGGTGGTGGCCGCCAGGGCCGTCGCGCGGATGACGGCCGTGGGTGGGTCAACGGCTACGGGTGTCGTGGTTGGCGCGCTGCCACTACCGCCACCGCCACCACAGGCACTCAAAGCCAGCAAAGCAGCAGCCGCGCACGCAGCCACGGCCGCGTGCCGAATCGTCTTGATCATGATCACTCCCTGAACGCCGCGCCTTGGACTGGCCGGTCGGGGGCGGATCTTAGTGAGGGTTTGATGTCACTTTTACCGGGAGCGCCCGCGTTTGGGGGGGCGCTTCGACAGCCGCGTCCAGCAGGCGTGCGCCTGGCCCCTCATTGCTTTTGACGTCCAGCGGGTTGTAGAGCGCGCAGGCCTTCAGCGACAGGCAGCCGCAGCCGATGCAGCCCGTCAGCCGCTGGCGCAGCTGCTGCAGGGCCGCGATGCGTGCGTCCAGCAGCGGCGCCCAGCTGGCGGAAAGCCGCGCCCAGTCGGCCTTGGTGGGTGTGCGGCCATCGGGCAGCGTGGCCAGTGCGGCCTTGATCTGCGGCAGCGTCAGTCCCACCGTCTGCGCGGCGCGGATGAAGGCGACGCGGCGCAGCGCATGGCGCGGGTACTGGCGGTGGCCGCCGGAACTGCGGCTGCCGGTGAGCAGTCCCTCGGCTTCGTAAAAGCGCAAGGCACTCGTCGCGACGCCCGCGCGCTGGGCCAACTGGCCAATCGTCAGCAGGGTTGCCGATGAGGCGCTTGACTTCAAGTTCACTTCAACTTTCAGCATGGCGGCCATGTTCCCACGGACGAGGTTCCCATGCTGATGAAAACCATTGCCCCCGCCAGCATCGCCCAGCTGCACCACCTGCTCGACGCCGGCCAGGCGCTGTCCGCCACCTACCGCGGCCAGATGAGCAACCACCTGCCGATGGCGCAGCAGGCGCTGCTGGAGCTGGGCGCGTCGGCCGCGCGGCTGCAGGCCTTCACGGAGGCCGGCGAAGCCCTGCTGGAGCCGCGCATCGCCGCGCGGCCGGCGCGCATCGTCCTGGAGCGTGACCTGGGCCGGTCGAACAGCGACGCCGCCTGGCGCGCCCACTTCGCGGCGCGCATCGCCGAGCTGGGTTCGGGTGGTGCGCTGCGCGAGGCCCTGGCCCTGCTTCTGCCCGGCGCGGGCGCCATCGCCTACCACGGCCTGATCCGCACGGGCCACGCCGTGCTGGCCGGCCATGAGGGCGAACTGGCTGCCGGCCTGGCGCATTGGGCATCGCATTGCATGCCGCTGGCGACGACCGATGACGGCCCGCCGCTGGACCTGGTTGATTGGCTGCAAGCGCTGATGAAGCTACCGCGCCCGGCTTATCCGCCCGGCAGCCTCATCACCGGCCGCATGCAGGCCTGGGGCGACTCACCCGACTTCGCCGCCATCGCCGGTCGTCTGCACCACGGCCCCGACACGCTGCGCGACCTCGCGCTGCTGGCCGCTAGCACCTACGCCGCCACCGGCAACTTCACCGTGCTGCACCTGCTGACGGCCAGCCACGCGATGAGCGTGCTGCAGCCCTGGTGGCCCGCGCCTGAACTCCCGCGCGGCTTCAGCGTTGCCGCCGCAGCCGGCCTGCTCGCCAGCGGCGCGGCACCGGCCCTGACGTTGGACCGCCCGCCCAGCCGCCCCTGGCCGGCGCTGATCTCCGCCGCCTGCGCCCAGGACGACGCCCACGTCATCAAGCTCACCCACGCCGCCTGGCGCCTGGGCCGGCGCTGGCCCGACCCCGCCTGGCGCCGCGCCGTCGAACGCGCGATTCCATTTTGATGGAATACATATTCCATTAAACTGGAATGCATGACCAAGGACAACATCACCGAACTCATAGGCCGGCGCCTGCGCGAGCTGCGCGCGGCAGCCGACCTGTCGCTGGACGCGCTGGCGCACAAGAGCGGCGTCAGCCGTTCCAACATCTCGTTGATCGAGCGCGGCCAGAGCAGCCCCACGGCCGTCGTGCTGGACAAGCTCGCATCGGCGCTCGGCGTCAGCGTCGCGTCAATGTTCGAGGTCGGCCCCGCGCCAGCAGCCCCGTCACCGCTTGCCCGCGTGGCCGACCAGCCGGTGTGGAGCGACCCCGCCTCTGGCTATGTCCGCCGCAACGTGTCGCCGCCGGGCGTATCGCCGCTGCAACTGGTGGATGTCGTCTTCCCCGCCGGCCAGCGCGTCGCCTTCGAAACGTCGGAGCGCGACACCGACATCCACCAGCTCGTCTGGATGATCGACGGCGTCATGGAGATCGCCCACGGCGCCGACCAGTGGCAGCTCAACCCCGGCGACTGCCTGGCCGTGCGCCTGGATGCGCCCATCCGCTTCCACAACCCGGGCGCCAAGCCGGCCCGCTACCTCGTCGCCCTCACCGGAGCCCGGCCATGAACGTTGTTGTCATCCGCGAACTCGACGGCGCCGAGGCGCTGGCCCGCGTGGCCGAACTGGCCGAGGTGCTGCGCGACTGCGTGGAAGGCGGCGCGTCGGTAGGCTTCATGCTGCCGCTGACTGAAGGCCGGCCTGAAGCCTTCTGGCGCAAGGTGGCTGCGAGTGTGGCGGCGGGCGAGCGCCACCTTTTCGTCGCCGAGGACGAGGCCGGCCGCATCTGCGGCACGCTGGCCCTCGTCATCGACATGCCTGACAACCAGCCACATCGAGCGGACGTCAGCAAGATGCTCGTTCACCGCCGCATGCGCCGCCAGGGCGTGGCCGAGCGGTTGCTGAAGGCGCTGGAGGTGAGGGCGCGTGAGTTGGGCAAGACGACGCTGGTGCTGGACACCGTCACCGGCAGCGACGCGTCGCGGGTCTACGAGCGGACGGGATGGCAGAAGGCGGGGGATATGCCGAACTACGCATTGATGCCGGACGGAGCACCTTGTTCGACGACGTACTACTTCAAGCCGATCTGAAGCCGATGCCGCGCCGCTCGCGGACTTCCGGCTTCGCCCGATGCTCCGCTTCCAGCTGAGCCAGGAACTCATCCGGCGTGAACGCCTCGCCGAGGATCTCGACCTGCTGCCTCACGGCCGCGAAGTCGCCATGCGTCAGGCAGTCCATAGCCACCAGCCTTGAGCGCTGCTCGTCAGTCGGCACTTCGCCCGCTTCACGCTCGAACATCGCCACCCGCTGCTCAGGCTTCAAGGCCTTGAAGCGGATCTTGAACGCGAAGCGCCGCAGCGCCGCCTCGTCGAGATCGTCGAAGAGATTGGTCGTGCAGATGAACAGGCCGCTGAAGCGCTCCATGCCGGCCAGCATCTCGTTGACCTCTGACACCTCGTAGTTGCGCTCCGCACGCTTGCGGCTGCGCAGGAAGCTGTCGGCCTCGTCCAGAAGCAGCACTGCTCCTTCGCTCTGTGCCAGCTCGAACATGCGCGCCATGTTCTGCTCGGTCTCGCCGACGAACTTGCTCGAGATGTCGCTGGCGCGCTTGACCATCAGCGGCCGGCCCAGTGCCTGGGCGATGTGTTCGGCCAGGGCCGTCTTGCCGCTGCCGGGCGGGCCGTAGAAGCACAGCTGGCCCCGCCCCTTGCGTTGCAGCGCCTCGACGATGCGTGGGATCTCGAAGCGGCTTTCGCAGTTCAGCAGGTCCAGCGCGTAGCTGGTGACGCAGGGGCGGGCGACGCTGCCACCGTCGTCGCGGCCCAGGGCCTTGTCGGCGTTGAGCAGCTGGCGCTCGATGAGCTTCTCGGCGTCGTCCACCGAACCGGCCAACTGAGCGAAGCGCACGGCGGTGCGGATCTGCGCCGGCGTCAGCCCCGGGCGCTCGGCCAGCTTGGCGACAAAGGCCTCGCTGACGACGACCTCGCCCAGCGACTTCGCCACCAGGCCACGGCGCGCGCCGGGCGGCGGCGACTTCAGTTCGAGGTGGTACTGGAAGCGGCGCCGGAAGGCCGGGTCGATCTGCTCGATGCGGTTGGTGACCCAGATGACCGGTACCGGGTTGGTTTCCAGGATCTGGTTGACCCAGGCCTTGCCGCTGACCGAGTTGCCCACGCCGCCTTCGGCGCTGGCGTCCAGCCGGCTCAGCAGCGAGGCCGTGTCGCTGGACAGCGGCGGGAACACATCCTCCACCTCGTCGAACAGCAGGGCCACGTTGGCGCTGGCCTTGAGGAAGACCTGGCTGATCTGCAGCGAGCGGTAGCGGTCGCGGCCCGACAGCGAGTTGCCGTCGCGGTCGGCGTATTCGACCTCGTAAAGGTCCAGCCCCGCGGCGGCGGCGGCCACCTTGGCCAGCTCGGTCTTGCCCGTGCCCGGCGGGCCGTAGAGCAGCACGTTGACGCCGCTCGCGTGCGTTGCCACGGCCTGGCGCAGCAGGCCTTGCAGCAGGCCGAGGTCTTCGGCGACGAACTGGAAATCGCTGCTTGCCAGCGAGCTCAACGTGGCCGGCCGCGTGAACACGGCCATCAGGTCGTGCGGGCCCTGGTACTCGCGCATCAGCACCGGTGGCAGCTGGTCGCTGACCTTCATCAGGTCGGCCAGGTCGGTGATGTTGTGCTCGGAGATCAGGTTCTCGACCATGCCGATGCGTTCCAGCCGCGAGCCGGCACGCAGCGCCTCGGCGACTTCGCGCTCGTCCACACCGGCCACGGCGGCGATGGCCGCGAAAGCCTCCTGCGCCGTGTTGACCTTGAACTCCACCAGCGCGCCGCGCAGCTCGCGCTGGTAGCGGGCCAGCGTGCCGTACAGCAGGATGGCGCGCTCGGCCGGGTTGAGTTGCAGCAGCGTGCCTAAAGCCGCGATGTTCTTCTCGACCAGCGTGGACTCGCGCTTGAGCTGTCGCTCCAGGTGCTCGCAGGTCGTGGCCAGCAAGGCCATCATGTCCTTGGGCGCGTCCTTGACGTATTCGTCGAGGTAGAAGAACAGCGTGCCTTCGGAGAAGGGGCCGCTCCACTGGCCGAAGCGGTCCAGGAAGGCCTCGTCGCTCAAGGTGTCATGCCCGCGCCACAGTTCGTTGCCGGCGCAGCGCTGGGCCAGGTAGCCGCGCAGCCTTTGCAGCACGCGCGTGGGCCAGACGAGGTGGCGGCCGGTGAAGGACAGCAGGCCGTTGAAGTCGCGCCGCAGGTTGAAGCGGCCGGCGTGCCGCACGGTCAGCGTCAGCACGAACTGCGAGCACATCCGGTCCAGCACGGGGGCGCTGTCCAGGCCGGGCGAGGGCAGCACGCGGGCGGCGGCCCGGGAGGCTGTCTCAGCGGCGACTCGCTTCACCATCGAATGGGCTCCTTGCGCGGCCTGCAGCGGCCGGCGTTGACCCATCTTGTATCAGGGTTGGCGGCAGATCAACGTCAAATCCGCCCCCTAAACGTTCAGTGCATCACGACCGGTTGCTGGCCCATGACGGCATAGCGCTCGATGAAGGTGTCGAGTTCGTCCTCGGAAGGCTCGCCGCCGTCGATGAGGGCCTGCACGCCTTGCTGGAAGGATTCCGCCAGCGCGCCCTCGATGAAAATTTCCTTGCGGGCGAACTTGTCGACGATCTCGAAACCACCGCGATTCAGCTGCGGGCCCGCAGGCACCTGCTGGGGCTCGACGGTCGGCACGTCGAACTGGACGACGATGAAGCTGTCGGAGTTGTAGAGCATGTGCATGGCGTTCTCCCTGGTGCTTCAACTGCGGGTGTGGCCAGGGGTTTCAAGCCCTGGTTGGTACAGATACTGGCAGAACCGGGTTCAGATCGGGTCATCCCGTACGCCTACATGATGTAGGAAGCGTCAGGAGTTCACGTCGATCAAACGGATTTCGTACCCCCTCGTCTCGGGGTCGCCCTGGCGCAGCCGCGCCGGCCAATAGCCGCGCGCCGGGTCCAGCCACAGGTCCACGCCCGGGTCGTGGGGCCCCAGTGGCTGGCGGCGCAGGTGCAGGGTACCGGCGTCATCCGGTTCGGCGGCCACGGCCTCGAAGGTCCATTCGCGAAGTTCTCCACGCAGGCCGGCCACCCAGACGCGCCAGCGGCCGCCCGGTGCCGGTGCGGCCTGCACCAGCGCGGCCAGCTGAAGCCACCAGGACAGTCGGTCCTGCGCGCCATCGGGCAATTCAAGCTGGGCCGGGCTGGCCGAAAAGCTGATGCGTCGGCCGGCGTCGTCGAAATTGACGGCCTGGCGGTCCTGGCCGCCGCGCTGCAGTGCAAAGCGCTGCGGTGCCAGGCCCGCGCTGCCGGTGCGGCCCAGGCTTTCCAGCGCGGGCAGGGCGCGCTCACCGATGCGGCGCGTCAGGCGCAGGCTGTAGCGGCCATCGGCCTGGGGTTGCCAGTCCAACAGGGCTTCGCCGTCCTGGCCGCCCTGGCGCAGGCGGAATCGCCAGGCAGCGGGGCCGGCCAGGCGCAGCAGTGGCGAGTCGGGCGCGGCGCTGGGGGCGTCCACGGCAGGCGTGGGTGGTCGTTCAGTGGGCCGCGTCGAGCGCACGGCTGCTTGGGGTAGCGCGGCCGGCGCCGGTTCGGGCAGGGCCACGGGGGCCATGGATGGTTGCAGCAGCGCCACATTCACCGCCTTCGCGGGCTTGGCCGCGTCCTCGCGCGCCCGCTCACCACCCAGCAGCGCTGCGTGCGCGAGCAGGCTGGCCGCCAGCGCGAGCAGGGCGGCGCGGGGAGCGATGGGAAAGGCGCGCATCGCACAATGCTGCCATCACCCCGAACAAGTCCACATGAAACTCGCCAGCTATGCCGACGGCTCGCGCGACGGCCACCTCGTCGTGGTGTCGCGCGACCTGACCCAGGCGCACTACGCAACCGGCATAGCCACCCGCCTGCAACAGGTGCTCGACGACTGGGGCTTCATCGCGCCCCAGCTCGAAGACCTCGCCGTGCAGCTCAACCACGGCAAGCTACGCCACGCCTTCAATTTCGAGCCCGACAAGTGTCTGGCGCCGCTGCCGCGCGCCTATGGCTGGGCGGTCGTTGATGCCGACGGCGGCGTGCGTCGCGAGGCGGGCAGCTTCTCGTCGCCGCACCAGCCGCTGCGGGCCGTGGCGCGCGGGGAGGTGGCGTTGGCCGCCATCGCCGGCGACCTGGCTGCCGCCAGCGACGCCTCAGCGGCACTGGACGCGCTGCGTCTGCTGAGCTTCGCGGTGGACTGGCGCATCGATGGCGAACTGATCGCCACGCAAGCCGCGCCGGTAGTCGTCACGCCCGAGGAACTGGGCGACGCCTGGGCCGCCGGCCGGGTGCAGGCGCGGCTCCACGCGCTGCACAACGGCGCCAAGCAGGCGCCGCTCGACGTGGCAGCCGCACCGGGCGAGGCGCTGGCCCGTCTGGCCCGGCTGCGTGCGCTGCGCGCCGGCCAGGTCGCTGGCGTGGCACTGGGCGCCCTGGACTTGCCCCTCGCCCCCGGCGACAGCCTGCACCTGGACCTCAAGACCGCCGCAGGGGCCAGCCTGTTCGGCGCCATCGACCTTGACCTGGCCCCGCCGCCCTCCGCATGACCCAAGCCATCATCATCGACACGGATCCCGGTCAGGACGACGCCATCGCCCTGCTGCTGGCAGCGGCTTCGCCCGAACTGGAACTGCTCGGCGTGACCACCGTCGCCGGCAATGTGCCGCTGGCGCTGACGACGCTGAACGCCCGCAAGGTGCTGGAGCTGGCCGGCCGCACCGACGTGCCCCTGTGCGCAGGCGCCGACCGGCCGCTGGATGTGCCGCTGGTCACCGCCGAGCACGTGCATGGCGACACCGGCCTGAACGGCGTCCAGCTGCCCGAGCCCACGCTGGCGCTGGACTCGCGCCACGCAGTCGACTTCATCATCCAGACGCTGCGCGAACGCGAGGCCGGCACGGTGACGCTGTGCCCTCTCGGCCCGCTGACCAACATCGCGCTGGCGCTGCGCCAGGCGCCCGACATCGCGCCACGCATCCGCCGCATCGTGCTGATGGGCGGCGGCTTCTTCGAGGGCGGCAACGTGACGCCCGCTGCCGAGTTCAACATCTATGTGGACCCGCAGGCGGCGCACGAGGTCTTCACCAGCGGCGTGCCCATCACGATGGCGCCGCTTGACGTCACGCACGAGGCGCTGACGACAGCGAAACGCATCGAAGCCATCCGTGCGCTGGGCAACCGGGCCGGCACGGTGGTCGCTGCCTGGATGGAGTTCTTCGAGCGCTTCGACGAAGAGAAATACGGCCAGGACGGCGGCCCGCTGCACGACCCCTGCGTCATCGCCTGGCTGCTGCGCCCGGAGCTGTTCACCGGCCGCGACTGCAATGTGCGCATCGAGACGCACAGCGAGCTGACGCGCGGCATGACCGTCATCGACTGGTGGGGCGTCACCGGCCTGCCCGCCAACGCCCAGGTGCTGCGCCACGTCGATTCGGACGGCTTTTTCGCGCTGTTGACCGAACGTTTGGCGCGCCTGGGCTGAGCGCTTCAGTGGCGGCGGCGGCTGCCGGTGGTCATTGCCAAGGCGCCGAGGGTCAGCGCCAGGCTGGCGGGCTCGGGCAGGCGGTTGGTCGGTGGGGTGATGCCGACCAGCGGGTCTGCCGTGATGTCCCTGCCTACGGTCGGTGGAGATTGCTTTTCTTGCGCGTCATTCCTGGCCGGAAAACCCCTGTCGACATCATTTCTGGCAAATGTAAAAATTCACAACTACAGGGATTGACCCGTGCGGAGCGTGGTGCTCAGCGGGCGTAGGCGTCCAAGGCGGATGCGGGGCGGGAGAGACGGGTGCCAAGCCGAGAAAAACTGCTGGAGTTGATCGCCATTCAGACCGAGGTGGCCCGGCTGGGCCTGGACCTGGGCGGGGTCATGAGCCTGGTCGTGCAGCGCACGCTGAACCTGGTCGGGGCCGATGGCGGCGTCGTCGAGCTGGCGGAGGGCGATGACATGGTCTACCGCGCTGCCGCCGGCATGGCCGGCGGCAGCCTGGGCCTGCGGCTCAAGCGCGGCGCCAGCCTGTCGGGCCAGTGTGTTCGCGAGGGTCAAACCCAGCGCTGCGACGATGCGCTGACCGACCACCGCACCGACCGCGCCGCCTGCGCAAGGCTGGGCCTGCGCTCCATGGTCGTCGTGCCGCTGCGCCACGACGGCGAGACGGTGGGCGTGCTCAAGGCCATGTCGCGCCAGGTGGCTCATTTCGACGAGCGCCATGTCGCGCTGCTGGAACTGCTGTCCGACCTGGTCGGCGCGACCATGTATTTCGCCACCCGTTATGCGCCCGGCGAGCTTTTCCACAAGGCCACGCACGACGGCCTGACGGACCTGCCCAACCGCTCGCTGTTCCTGGATCGGCTGCGTTCGTCGCTGGCCCAGGCGGTGCGCGACGGTCAGCCGCTGGCCGTCCTCGTGCTGGACATCAATGGCCTCAAGCCCATCAACGACTGCCACGGCCACCGCGCCGGCGACGCGGCGCTGCAGGAGTTCTCGCGCCGCCTGACGGCCGGCGTGCGCCAGTCCGACACCGCTGCCCGGCTGGGTGGCGACGAGTTCGGCGTGCTGCTGCGGCCGTTGGCGCTGGAGGGCGGCCTGGCGGCGACGACGACCCGACTGGCCGGGCAGCTCAACGGCGCCTTCGAGTTCGAGGGCCGCCTGCTGTCGGTGGGCGCGAGCATGGGCGCGGCTTGCTTCCCCGAAGACGGCGCCGACGTGGCCCAGCTCGTGGAACTGGCCGACCAGCGCATGTACCGGCACAAACGCGCCCTTCAACACGCGGCAGCTTGACGCTGCGCGGTGGCAAGATCGCCTCCGTTCGACCGGAGTCCGCCATGCAACGCCGCCACGTCCTTGTCTGCACCCCCGCCTTGCTGTTGCTGCACCCGGCCTGGGCGCTCAACCTCAGCGAGGGTGACGCCAATGCCGGCATCCGCACGGCGCTGGAGCGCGGCGCCAACACGGCCGTGGCGCTGCTGGGCCGGCCCGACGGCTTCCTGGGCAACCCGCTTGTCAAGATCGAGCTGCCGGGCTACCTGAAGGATGCGGCCAAGCTGCTGAAGGCCACCGGCCAGGGCGCCAGGCTGGACGAACTCGTCACCGCCATGAACCGCGCCGCCGAGGCTGCGGTGCCGGCGGCCAAGCCGCTGCTCGTCAAGGCCGTGAAGGACATGAGCGTGGAGGACGGGCTGAAGATCCTCAAGGGCGGCGACGACTCGGTGACGCAGTTCTTTGCCGGCAAGACCCGTGAACCGCTGGGCCAGCAGTTCCTGCCCATCGTCACCAAGGCCACGGAGCGGGTGTCGCTGGCCGACAAGTACAACGCCGTCGCCAAGAAGGCCTCGGGCTTCGGCCTGCTGCGCGGCGACGACGCCAACATCCAGCAATACGTGACCGCGCGGGCGCTGGACGGGCTCTACCGCATGATTGGCGAAGAGGAAAAGAAGATCCGCCGTGACCCGGTCGGCACCGGCAGCGCCATCCTCAAGAAGGTCTTCAGCGGACTATGACGTCGGCTTGAAACCGTGCGCCTCGTGCCACTCGGCCAGCGACGTGTCGGGGTAGCCGCTGAAGCGCGGGTCCTTCGTCTTGCCTTCAACCATGACCCACGGCGCCTTCGAGTCGAGCAGGCCGTGCACGTTTTGCGGCGGTGTCGGCAGCGGCGTGTCGATGGCGCCGGCGTGCGGATGCACCAGTTCGGGCCAGGTCGGGTCCCACAGCCACAGCGCGCTGCCGCACTTCCCGCAGAAGTAGCGCCTGGCGCTGCTCTTGTGCCGGCCCTTGCCCGTTTTGTTCGGCAGCTTGGCGCGGTAGATGCGCAGGTGTCGCTTGCCCTTGACCTTCATCGTGCGTGTGACGGCGCCGAGGTTGATCGCGTAGCCGCCCGTGCCGGCGGTCTTGCGGCAGATGGAGCAATAGCAGCGCATGAAGGGCACCGGCGAGTCCGCCTCGACCGAAAACCGGATGCTGCCGCAGTGGCAGGAACCTTCGAGATGCATGGGTGGCGCTCCGCAGGATGTAGGCCCGCCGATGGTGGTCACGGCGATGCCCGGCTGACCATCCCACAGGGCGACTGGGCCGGCGCGCGCACCTGAACGACAATCCCGGCCCTTGCCCGTGTTGTGGGCTGCTGTGCGCGCTTGCCGCTTTGCGATGAATTCCGATCTTCCCGATCCCGTCACCCCGTCCGAAGAACCGGCAGCTGCTGCGCCTGCGCCCGTCGCTGTGCCCGAGGCCACGCCCGAAGTCGAGAGCCCTTCCGAGAGTCTTTCCGAGGCCCCGTCCGAGGCTGCGCCTGAAGCCCCGACGCCCGCCGCCGCCGCACCGTCCGCTCCCGCTGGGGACGCCACCGCCGAGCTCAAGGCCCTGTTCCCCGCCCTCTTCACCGGCAAACCCAAGCCCGTCAAGCTGCGCGTGCAGGCCGACATCCAGGAGCGCGCGCCAGGCAAGTTCAGCAAGGCCCAGCTCAGCGCCTTCCTGCGCCGCCACACCGGCAGCACCAGCTACCTGATCGCGCTGACCCAGGCCAAGACCCGCTTCGACCTCGACGGCAACCCGGCCGGCGAGATCAGCGAGGAGCACCTCACCGTCGCGAAGGAAGAGCTGACCCGCCGCAAGGGCTTGCAGCAAGACCGCCAGCAGGCCGAGCAGGAGCAGCACCAGCTGGAGGCGCAGCAGCGCCGCAACCGCGGCCAACTGCTGTGGGACTTCGAGCGCACGACGCTGACCGAGGCCAACTTCTGCGTGCTCAAGGGCGTGAAGCCCGAGGAGCTGCCGGGCCTGCTGGAGATCGCCCGCAAGGAGCGCACCGAGGCGCCGCCCGAACCGCCGCGCGAGGCGCGTCGTGATGACCGTCGCCCCAGTGGAGGTGGCGGCGGTGGTGGCGGCCGTCCCGATGGCCGTGGCGAGCGTCGCCCCGACCAGCGTTCGGATGGCCGGCGTGACCAGCAGCCGCGCGGTGATCGCCCTGCACGTGAAGGTGGACGCCCGCCCCAGCCGGGCCGCAGGCCCGATCAGGCGCGTCGCGACCCGGGCGTCAAACGGCAGGCGCCCCAGGGCACCAAGGTGGAGCCAGCGGCCGCAGAGCTGCCGCCGGCAACCAAGGATCAGGCGCCCGAGTAACGGTGTTCCAGGTAGGCGAGCAAGGTGCGGATGGTCTGCGCCTCGCCGCCCACCGGCCGCCCCGGGCGGGGTGCATCGTTCCAGGCGAACAGGTCGATGTGCAGCCAGTCCTGCTGGGCGGGCAGGAAATCTTCCAGGAACAGCGCCGCATTGATGGCGCCGGCCAACGGGCTCTTGCCCGTGTTGACGAGGTCGCCGATGGTGCTCTCGATACCGGCGTGATACGGCGCCCACAGCGGCATGTGCCACAGCGGATCGTCCAGCTTCAGGCCCAGGTCGACCAGGTCTCGCGCCGTGTCCATGTGCTTGGCGAACAGCGCGGGCAGCTGCGCGCCCAGGGCCACGCGCGCCGCGCCGGTCAGCGTCGCCAGGTCGATGACGAGGTCGGGCTTGCCCTCGGCCGCGTAGGCCAGCGCGTCGCTCAACACCACGCGACCTTCGGCGTCGGTGTTGCCGATCTCGATGTGCAGGCCCTTGCGCGTCTTGATGACGTCGCCCGGCCGGTAGGCATTGCCCGCGATCGAGTTCTCCACCGCCGGGATCAGCAGTTGCAACTGCACCGGCAGCTTCAGCGCCATGATCAGCGTGGCCAGGCCCAGCGCGTTGGCCGCGCCGCCCATGTCCTTCTTCATCTGGCGCATGCCCTCGCCGGGCTTGATGTTCAGCCCGCCGGTATCAAAGCAGACCCCCTTGCCGACCAGCGCCAGCCTCGGGTGTTTGGGGTTGCCCCAGTTCAGCTCGATCAACCGAGGTGAGCGCGTGCTCGCGCGGCCGACCGCATGGATGCTGGGGAAGTTCTTCTTCAGCAGCGCGTCGCCGACGGTCTCGCTGTACTTGGCGCCGTACTGCTCGGCCAGCACCTTGGCGGCGGCGGCCAGCTCGGCCGGGCCCATGTGCTCGGCCGGCGTGTTGACGAGGTCGCGCGTGGCCGCGGTCGCGGCGGCCACGGCCAGGCCGCGTTCGGCGTCGGCGCCGGGCTTGAGCCACAGCGTCGCCGGCTCGCGTTTGACCGGCTTGTAGAGGTCGAAGCGGTAGCCGCCCAGCTCCCAGGACATGGCCGCGCTTTCCGGCAGCAACGCCAGGCCGACGTCGTCCAGGCGGTATTCGCCGGCCGGCAGGGCCAGCGGCAGGGCGCTGAGCGCAAACGGGTGGGCGGCGTGGGCCACACCGGCGAAGACCTGCGCCAGGCGGCCATCGGCGCCGGCCAGCAGCGCGTGGCTGTCGGCCGCGCCGACGAAGCCGACGGTGGCCAGCCAGGCGCGCGTCGCCTCGGGCAGGCTGGGCGCCAGGGCCTGGAAGGCGGCGCGGTCGACGACGGTGATGGGCGTGGCCTTGGCCGGGGGGGATTTCTTCAGCTTGACGGTCATCGGTCAGCTCCGGGGGTTTGAAGCGGGCATTGTGCAAAGAAGTGTGAGCGCCCTGTCAACCGCGCCTCAGGAGCTGGCGTTGTGCCTCCCAATCGCGCAGCTTCCACCGCGAGATGGCCCGGCAACAGGCCAGACAGCCCACATGAAGATCCAGACCCAACAACATTCGCAACGCCGCCTCCCCGTCCCCGAGATGGGACCGGCATGGAGCACCGAGGAGTCTGTCGAGAAGGGGCGCAAGCACGAGCCCTTCGACACCGGCTTCTACAGCGGCGAGCGCCGCGGCCTGAACCGCGCGCTGCGCCTCGACCGCAAGCGCTGAACCGCGAAGGCGCAGCCGGCAACAAGCCGGTTGACCTGAATCGCCACAACCCGCCCTCCGGCCGACGGACGGCGGGTTTTGTTTTGTAGTGCCGCTTTCGCAAGAAATCCCGGCCCGACCGCCGCGCCGGCTGCACCGAGAATGTGCCCTCATGAAAGCTCAACGTCGTTCCATCGCCTTTTTCTCGGGCATCCTGCTGTACTGCTGCGGCGCTGGGGTGGCGATGAAATACGCGACCACCGGCCTGCCACGCCAGGTCTACACCCAGCTCGGCGGGCGCAACAGCCTGCCGGTCATGCTGGGTGAAGCGGTGGCCATCGCTGCGCTGCTCTTCCTCATCGCGGTGATCTGGGGCTACCTGACGCTGCGCCCGGCGCGGCGCCGGCACCGGCCCTATGTCGCCTGGATCATGTCCGGCGTGGGCGTGGCCTGGGCGGGCTGGCTGATCTTCGGGGCCTTCAGCTTCGCACTGCAGCCGCGCTCCTACTCGGCGCCGCTGCAGACCATGCTGCTGTCGTCCAGCGCGGCACCGCTGTTCGGCGCCTTGAACATCTTTGGCGTCATCGGTGGCGTCTGGGCGGCCGGCGCCCTGGCCACGCGCAAGCAGCTCAGCCTGCCCAGCACGCGCTCGCGCCGCCGCCCCAAGGAAGACGCTCCGGCGGCCGACGGTGGCCCGGACAGCACGGTCTCGACCATCGGGCCGCACACCGTCTCCCCGCCACATTGAGTCGCCCGCGCTGCGAGCGCTGCGAACGCCCGCTCGCCACCTGCCTGTGTGCGACGCTACCGGCGCCGCCGCTGGCCCACCGTACCGAGCTGCTGATCCTGCAGCACCCGGCCGAAGCCGGCCATGCCAAGAACACCGCCGCCCTGCTGACGCTGGGCCTGCAGCGGGCGCGGCTGCTACGCGGCGAGCTGTTTGACGCCAGCCTGGCCGGCCCCGGCACGGCGCTGCTCTACCCCGGTGAAGGCGCCGCAGCCGCGCCGGCAGATGTCGACCGCCTCATCCTGCTCGACGGCAACTGGCGCCAGAGCCGCCGCCTGCTGGCCGCCAACCCCTGGCTGGCCGCGCTGCCGCGCTTGAGCCTGCCCGAGCAGCCCGGCCGCTACGCCATCCGCCGCGCCCACCGCCCCGGCCAGCTGTCGACGCTGGAGGCCGGCCTGCATGCGCTGGCGTTGCTGGAGGGCGCGCCGGAGCGCTTTGCGCCGCTGTGGGGGGCGTTCGAAACCTTCGTCGAGGCCGGCCTTTACAGAAGGGCAATGCGTTTGACCTAG
Source organism: Roseateles sp. P5_E8 (assembly GCF_054177665.1). Lineage (NCBI taxonomy): Bacteria > Pseudomonadati > Pseudomonadota > Betaproteobacteria > Burkholderiales > Sphaerotilaceae > Roseateles > Roseateles sp. P5_E8. Next base: position 131,831 of record NZ_JBGCUM010000008.1, read on the forward strand.
CATTTCGGGATGCCCTCGTTCCTGCGTCCCGTCCTGCTGGCCTTTCTGGCCGCCCCCCTGCTCGCCCTGGCGGCGCCCCCCGAGGCGGCCACCGAGCATGTGCAGGCCCGCTTGGTTTCCAGCCACGCCACGGTCGCGCCGGGCCAGCGCTTCACGGTTGCGCTGGAGCAGAACATCAAGGCGCACTGGCACACCTACTGGCTCAACCCGGGCGACTCCGGCCAGGCGACCACCATCACCTGGACCGGCGTCGAGGCCGGTCCCATTCAGTGGCCCACGCCGTCGGTGCAGGCCATCGGTCCCATCGTCAACTACGGCTACGAAGGCCGCCCGGCGCTGCTCGTCGAGCTGACCGTGCCGGCCGACGCCAAGCCGGGCGGCCGTTTCCAGCCGCAGGCCGAGGTGAAGTGGCTGGTCTGCAAGGACGTGTGCATCCCGGAGCAGGTGAGCCTGGGCCTGGATCTGCCGGTGGCGGCGGATGCCAAGGCCAGCGCCGACACCGCCCAGATCAATGAATGGCGCGGCGCCATCCCGAAGCCGGCGCCGTTTGCCGTGCAGCTCAAGGCGGCGCCGCAGGGCGTCACGTTGAGCGGGCCGACCCCTGGCGTCAGCAAGGCCTATTTCTTCGCCGACACCTGGGGCGCCGTGGCGCACAGCGCACCGCAGGCGCTGAAGGCCGAGAGCGGTGGCTGGGCGCTGGACCTCCCCGCCAGCGATGAGCCCGTGGCTGCGGGCAAGCCGCTGTCTGGCGTCATCGTGCTGACGACATCTGCCGGCCCCCAGGCCTGGACGGTCTCCTTGCCCATGCCCCAGGGCGCCGGCAAGGGCCCGGCGCCGGCCGACCTCGCCGCGCCCGCACCCACCGCAGCGACGCCCGCGCCGGAGAGCGACCTCGGGCTGCTGCCCGCGCTCGCCCTGGCGCTGGTGGGCGGCCTCATCCTCAACCTGATGCCCTGCGTCTTCCCGGTGCTGTCCATCAAGGCGCTGGCCCTGGTGCGCGAGGGCAACAACCACAAGGCCGAGGGCCTGGCCTACACGGCCGGCGTGCTGGCCAGCTTTGTGCTGCTGGCGGCCGTGCTGATCGCGCTGCGTACCGGTGGCCAGCAGGTGGGCTGGGGCTTTCAGTTCCATTCGCCGGTGTTCGTGCTGGTGGTGGCCTATCTGCTCTTCCTGGTGGGCTTGAGCCTGTCGGGCCTGTTCGAGATCGGTGGCGGCTTCACCGGCGTGGGCTCCGGCCTGGCGGCGCGCCAGGGGCTGGCGGGCAGCTTCTTCACCGGCGTGCTGGCGGCCGTTGTCGCCACGCCCTGCACGGCGCCCTTCATGGGCGCGGCGCTGGCGTTCGCGCTGAGCCAGCCGGCGGCGGTGCTGCTGGCCGTCTTCCTGGCGCTGGGCCTGGGCCTGGCGCTGCCCTTCCTGATCCTCGCCTTCTGGCCGGCCGCCCAGCGCTGGCTGCCCAGGCCGGGCGTGTGGATGGACAAGTTCAAGCAGTTCCTCGCCTTCCCGATGTACGCGGCGGTCGTCTGGCTGCTGTGGGTGCTGGCCCAACAGACCGGGCCGGACGGCGTGGCCCTGGCGCTGATCGGCCTGGTGCTGATCGCCTTTGGCCTGTGGTGGCGGCACAGCAGCGGCGCCAGCCTCGTCGGCACCGGTGCGGCGGTCGTCAGCCTCGTGCTGGCGCTGGGCGTGTCGGTGTGGATCAAGCCTATTGCAGCCGACGTGCGCGCGGAGTCGTCGATGGAGGCCTACAGCGCCGAGCGCGTCGCCGAGCTGCGTGCGCAGAACAAGCCGGTGTTCGTCAACCTGACGGCCGCCTGGTGCATCTCCTGCCTCGTCAACGAGCGCGTGGCCTTGTCGCGCCCCGAGGTGAAGGACGCCTTTGCCAAGGCCGGCGTCGTCTACCTGAAGGGCGACTGGACGCGCGAGGACCCGCGCATCACCGCCGTGCTCAAGGCCCATGGCCGCTCCGGCGTGCCGCTCTATCTCTACTACGCACCCGGCGCCGCCGAGGCCCAGGTGCTGCCGCAGATCCTCACCCCCGGTCTCGTCGTCGAGGCTGTTTCCGCCCCCGCAACCCCCCGGAGTTCGACATGATGAATTTGCTTCGCCGCTCCCTGATCGCCGCTGCCATCGCGGCTCCCGTGCTGGCGCTGGCCGCCGCCAACGTGGACGCGCCGGCCCCTGGCTTCACGGCCACCACCGCCGACGGCAAGGCCGTCTCGCTGGCCGACTACAAGGGCAAGACCGTCGTGCTGGAGTGGACCAACCACGACTGCCCCTATGTGAAGAAGCACTACGGCAGCGGCAACATCCCGACCCAGCAGAAGGCCGCTGCCGCACAGGGCGTGGTCTGGCTGCAGGTCATCTCCTCCGCCCCCGGCCAGCAAGGCTTCGTCGACGGCGCCACGGCGCAGAAGCTCAACGCCGACCGCGGCGCCGCACCCACCGCGACGCTGCTCGACCCCAAGGGCGAGCTCGGCAAGCTGTATGGCGCGCAGACCACGCCCCACCTCTACGTCATCACGGGCGACGGCACGCTGGCCTACAAGGGCGGCATCGACAGCCTGGCCACGGCGGACAAGGCCGACATCGCCAAGGCCGAGCCCTATGTGACCGAGGCGCTGGCCGCCGTGGCTGCAGGCCGCAAGGTGGAGAAGGCGTCGACGCGGCCTTATGGCTGCTCGGTCAAGTACGCCTCTTAAAACACGGAAAGGCCCGTCTTCGCCACGAACAGCTCCAGCGCCCGCCGCCCCAGCAGCGAGTTGCCGGTGGCGTCCAGCGCGGGCGACCAGACGCATAGCGTGAGGCGGTCCGGCACCACGGCGACGATGCCGCCGCCCACGCCGCTCTTGCAGGGCAGGCCGATGCGGAACGCGAACTCGCCGGCCGCGTCGTAGGTGCCGCAGGTCAGCATCAGCGCGTTCACGCGCCGCGTCTGTGCGGTGCTGAGCACGGGCGTGCCGGCCAGCGGGTGGCGGCCGTCGCGGCACAGGTAGCCGGCGGCGCAGGCCACCTGCTCGCAGCTCATGGCAATGGCGCACTGGTTGAAGTAGACGTCCAGCACCGTGGCCACGTCGTTGTCCAGCGTGCCGAAGGCCTTCATGAAGTTGGCCAGCGCGTTGTTGCGAAACCCCGTGTCGGCTTCGGAGTTGGCGACCTCGGCATCAATGGCGATGGGCTCGCCGCACAGCCGGCCCAGCAGCGCCAGCAACTCGGCCTGGGCGTCGCCCAGCGACACCAGCCGGTCCGCTATCGCAATGGCGCCGGCATTGATGAAGGGGTTGCGCGGGATGCCCCGCTCCGTCTCCAGCTGCACCAGCGAGTTGAACGGGCTGCCCGAGGGCTCGCGGCCGATGCGGTCCCACAGCGCCTCGTCCAGCGAGCGTATGGCCAGCGTCAGCGAGAACATCTTGGACATGCTCTGGATGGAGAAGGGCACGGCGCTGTCCCCGGCCGCCGCCGTCACGCCCGAGCAGGTGCGCAACGCGATGCCGAACTGCGCCGGCGACACGCGGGCCAGCGCCGGGATGTAGCTGGCGACCTTGCCGCCCGCGCTTCCCAGCAGCGGGCGCAGCTCGGCGTTGATGTCGTCGAGGATGAGCTGGAAGTTCATGGACGGGATCCTAGACGCCGGGACAATCGCGCCGATGCAAGCCCTGCTCGACGCCATCGCCACGCTGGCCTTTCCCGCCGACGCCCAACGCCTCTTCCACGGCCGCGGCGGCCTGTTCCCCGGCTGCGAACACCTGGCGCTGGACGCCTACCCGCCCGTGCTGCTGCTGACCAGCTTCGAGCCGCTGGAGGGCGAGGCGCTCGCCGCCATCGGCGCGGCCCTCGCGGCGCGCTGGCCCGAGGCGCCCTGGGTCTACCAGTGGCGCCAGGAGGGTGGCCGCGTCGAGACCCGACCGATGGCCGGCACCGTGCCCGAGGCCCACGTCGTCAGCGAGGCGGGTGCGCACTACGGCGTGCACCTGTTGCGTGGCCAGAACCACGGCCTCTTCCTCGACATGGCCGAAGGCCGGCGCTGGGTGCGTGACCACGTCGAGCCGGGTGCCAAGGTGCTCAACCTCTTTGCCTACACCTGCGCCTTCTCGGTCGTCGCGCTGCAGGCCGGCGCGGCCGAGGTCGTCAACGTGGACATGAGCGACGGCGCGCTCGCCATTGGCCGTCGCAACCATGCGCTCAACGACGTGACGACCGGCGCCAGGTTCCTGGCCCACGACATCTTCAACTCCTGGGGCAAGCTGACGCGCGGCGGACCGTATGACCTCGTCATCTGCGACCCGCCGAGCTTCCAGAAGGGCAGCTTCGTCGCCACCAAGGACTATGCGCGGCTGGCGCGGCGGCTGGCGGATTTGCTGGTGCCGGGTGGGCAGGCGCTGCTGTGCCTGAACACGCCGAAGCTGGGGTTGGAGTTCCTGCGCGGTGTGATGGCGGAGAACGCGCCGGAGCTGGAGTTCGTGGAGCGGGTGGCCAACCCGGCGGCATTTGCGGACGTGTCGGAGGACAAGGGACTGAAGGTGCTGGTCTATCGCCAACACTGAGGGGCGGCGGAGCCTAAGAGCCCGTGAATGCCAAGGGCGCCGAGGGCGCAGCCAGTGGCCGGAGGCTCTTCTGCCACCAGCCCACGTCGTGCCAGGCCCCGTGCTTGAACCCGACGTTGCGATACACACCCAGCGCCTCGAAGCCCACGGCCTCGTGCAGTCCGACGCTGCCGGCATTCGGCAGCGCGATGCCGGCAAAGGCGTGGAAGTAGCCCAGCGCCGCCAACAGCGGCAGCAGCCGCTCGTACAGCGCCCGGCCGACTCCCTGGCCGCGCATGTCCTCCCGCACATAGACAGTCGTGTCGACCGACCACTGGTAGGCGGTGCGCTCGCGGTGCTTGCTCGCGTAGGCGTAGCCGCAGACACCACCGGCCGCATCCTCGCCCACCAGCCACGGCAGGCTCGCCAGCGTCTTCTCGATACGGGCGCGCATCTCGGCAGTGTCTGGCGGCTCGGTCTCGAACGAAATCGTCGTGTGCCGCACGACGGGGTCGTAAATGGCGGCAACGGCTACGGCGTCGGCCAGCGTTGCGGTGCGGATGTTCATGCGATGTCCTTCAAGGGTGACGATGCCGGGTCGACCTGCCCGCGCGCCGGCACGGGGATGAACAGAAGTGCCGCGAGCGCGCTCAGCGCGAGGCCGGCCGACACCCACAGCACCTGGGCGCCGAGCGCGGCCAGCAGCAAGCCAAACAACCATGGCGCCAGCGCCTGCGCCAGCCGCGCCGGCAGCATCAGCAGCCCCTGGCGATGTCCGTAGCCCGAGGGGCCGAACAGGGCCAGCGGCAGCGTGCCCTTGGCGATGGTCAAGATGCCATTGCCCGCGCCGTGCAGCAGCGCAAAGGCCGCCGCCAACGGCGCCCCGAACACGACGAGCAGCGTGGCGCCCAGCGGGTGCATCAGCGCGGCGACGCGCGCCGAATGCAGCGGATGCAGCCGCCGCAGGAAACCGAACTCCAGCAGCCGCCCGGCCACCTGCGCGGGGCCGACCAGCACGCCGATGGCGACGACAAGGCCTGGCGCCGTCCCCATCGCGGCGAGCAGGCCGGGCAGATGGGCCGCCATGGCCGTGCTGATGAACCAGGTCACGGCGAACACCCAGGCCAGCATGACCGCCGTCCGAAGAGGTGGCTCGGTTGACGGTTCGCCAGGGGCGGCCGGTGCGCCGCTCGCGGTGGCCAGCGGCATCGAAGCCGCCTTGGGCAGCCAGGCATTGAGCGGCAGTCCGATCAGCAGGTGCAGGGCCGCCCAGGTCCAGCACGCGCCGCGCCAACCCACGGCGTGCTCCAGCGCCGCGCTAAGTGGCCAGCCCACCGTGCTGGCGAAGCCGGCGATCAGCGTGATGCCGGTGATGGCGCTACGCGCCTCGTGCCCGTACAGCCGCACCAGCGACGCAAACGCCGCTTCATACAGGCCGCTGCCCATCGCCAGGCCCATGACCACCCAGGCCGCGAACAGGCCGAGCGGCCCGGTCGCCATGGCCATCAACGCCAGGCCCAGCGCGAAGATCACGCTGGTGGTCATGAGCACCGGCCGGCCGCCCCATCGGTCGATGCGCCGGCCGCTGTGCGGACCGATGAGCGCCGAAACCACCAGCGCCACGGAGAACGCTGCGAACACCGTGGGTGCCGACACTCCCAGGTCGCCCGCCATGGGCCGCGCCAGCATCGCCGGCAGGTAGTAGGACGAGGCCCAGGCCAGCGTCTGGGCCGTGCCCAGCGTGGCGACGACGCGGGTGCGGCTGGCCGGCATCGTCAGCCGCAGCAGCGCGAGGGCTTGGCAGCGGCTTCAGGCGCCGGCCTGGGCGCGCAACTGCTGGGTTCGCAGCCGCGTTTAGTCGCTGCTACGGCAACGGCTGCGGCCTCCGGGGCCGGCCCGCAGCAAGCCGTGGAAGCGCCGTCGACGGTCGGGTTCACCGAGCAGACGCCCGTCTCCGGCAGTTCCAGCTCCACGCGGTCCGCTGCCGCCAGGTCGCCAGCGATGGCCGCCACGACGGAGCGCGCCTGCTCGAAGCCCGTGGCCATCAGGAAGGTGGGCGCACGGCCGTAGCTCTTCACGCCCAGCGTGTAGAAGCCCGGCTCCGGGTGCGCCAGCTCACGGTGGCCATGCGGGCGCACCGTGCCACAGCTGTGCAGGTTGGGGTCGATCAGCGGGCCCAGCGCCTCGGTGGACTCCAGCCAGGGGTCCAGCTTCAGGCGCAGCTCGCTGGTGAGGGCGAGGTCGGGGCGCTGGCCGGTGGCGCAGATGATTTCGTCGATGCTCTCGACCACGACGGGGTGCTGCCTGGCGTCCAGCCCGATGAGGCGCAGCTGGCCGCCGACGCGTTCGATGCGCGTGACCCGCAGGCCGCTGAAGAACTCCAGCGCGCCACCATCGCGCAGCCGGCGCAGCGACGCGCCCAGCGCCCCGCGAGCCGGCAGCGCATCCGCGTCGCCGCCGCCGAACACCCGTTGCAAGGCCGGTGAGCGCACGGCCCAGGCCAGCTGTGTGCCCGGCGACTGCCTGGCCAGCTCGGCCAGCGCCAGCAGCGCGTTGGCGGCGGAGTGGCCAGCGCCCACGACCAGCGTGCGCCGGCCTTCGTAACGGCTGCGCAGCGCACCGGCCACGTCCGGGATGCCGTAGAAGATGCGGTCCTGCGCCTCGGCCTCACCGATGGCCTGCAGGCCGTTGGCGCCAACCGGGTTGGGCTGGTTCCAGGTGCCCGTGGCGTCGATGACGGCGCGGGCGCGCAGCTCGTGCATCTGGCCGTCCTGCTCATAGCGCACGAGGAAGGCGGCTTGCTCGCGGCCGGCGCTCTTCACCTTGTCGAAGCCTTCGCGTGTGACGGCCAGCACGCGGGCGCCGAGCTTGAGGGACGGCGCCACTTGAGCCAGCGCCGCGAACGGCTGCAGCACGCGCTTGACGATCTCGCCGGCGCGGGGCGGCTCGGCGGCCGGAGGTGCCGTCCAGCCGGTGGGCGCAAGCAGCCTTGCCATCGCATGGTCGACGTTGAACTGCCAGGGCGAGAACAGCTGGACGTGCCCGTAGTCGAGCAGGTTGGCGCCAACGCTGGCGCCGGCCTCTAGCGCGACGAAGGGCAGCCGGCGTTCGACGAGTTGTGCCACCGCTGCCAGACCCACAGGGCCGGTGCCCAGGACCGCGACGGGCAACGCAGCATCCGCCACCGGCGCCTCGCGCAGCGTCAGCGTCATCAGTGCGGCGCAGGCCGGGCAGGCGCCCTGGAACTCGGCCGAGGCCTTCAGCGCCTGGGGCGCGCCGTCGATCTGCATGCGCTTGAAGCCGTACTGCGCGAAATACTCCGGCGCCGTCACGGTGAGCAGGTACAGCGCCGCGATGTCGCGCGACCGCGCCTCCTGCAACAGCCGCTCGACGAGCAGCCGGCCTATGCCGTGCTTCTGAAGGCCCGGCGCGACGGCCACCGAGCGCAGCAGGGCCACGCTGCCGTAGATCTCGGCGCCAGCGCAGCCAACGACCTCGCCGTTGCTCGTGGCGAGCAGATAGGTGGCCAGGTGGCTTTGCGCGCCTTCGGTGGGCAGCTTGTTGGCCTGCAGCAGGGCTGCGACGGCGGGCCAGTCGGACGCGCCGGCCTGGCGCAGGGAAATGGCGGTAGCGGTGGTGTTCAGCAACATGGTTTGGAATCCCGAGGGGGCTCCCTCAAGGCCTGGGCTGGGGGTGGCAGGCAGCACATGGCGGCCGGGTCTTCGCGCAGGGCCTTCAGGAGCGTCAGCAAGGAGTTCTCGACGGCATCGCGTTCGCGGGCGCTCAGCGAGGCGAGCAGCGCGGCGGCGTGGTCATCGAGCGTCTGGTTCAGCTCAAGCACGGTGCGTTCGCCTTCGGCGGTGAGCGTGACGAGCCAGCTCCTTGCGTCTAGCGGGTTCGGCTCCTTGGTCACCAAGCCACGGGCTGCCATGGCCTCCACGGCACGCGACACCCAGCTCTTCTCCAGGCTGACCCGCGTGCCCAGCTCGGACAGCGGCAGCGGCCCGGAGCGGCCCAGCTCGGTCAGCAGGTGGCACTGCGTGCTGGTGGTGCGGCAGCAGTCGGCCACGACGCGCTGGGCACGGGTGTACATGCGGGCGACTTCGCGCAGCAGGCTGCCGGCCGTGGCTGCCGTGTCTGACTCGGGCATTTGGATGTGTGTAGCAACTATGTGGGTGCATGGTGGCGTTCACTGTCTTGGTTGTCAATAGCAACTACCTGAGCCAAAGAAACGGGGCCTGAGCCCCGCCCTGGCGCTGCTGTCTCAGATGGCGCGCTGGTTCACGCGTCGGGACAGCTCATCGGCGCTTTCCTTGCGCTCGCTGTAGCGGTCCACCAGGTAGGGCCCGCGGTCGCGGGTCAGCAGCGTGAACTTGAAGAGTTCTTCCATCACGTCCACCAGGCGGTCGTAGAAGGCCGAGGGCTTCATGCGGCCGTCGTCCGTGAACTCGGCAAAGGCCTTGGCCACGGAGGACTGGTTGGGGATGGTGAGCATGCGCATCCAGCGGCCCAGCACGCGCATCTGGTTGACGGCGTTGAAGGACTGCGAGCCTCCCGACACCTGCATGACGGCCAGCGTCTTGCCCTGCGTGGGCCGCACCGCGCCGGAGGACAGCGGAATCCAGTCGATCTGCGCCTTCATGATGCCGGTCATGGCGCCGTGCCGCTCCGGCGAGCACCAGACCATGCCTTCGGACCAGGCGGCCAGCTCGCGCAGCGCCTGCACCTTGGGGTGGCTGTCCGGCGCGTCGTCGGGCAGGGGCAGGCCGCTCGGGTTGAAGACGCGCACCTCCGCGCCCATGGCCTCCAGCAGGCGTGCCGCTTCAAACGTCATCAGCCGGCTGTAGGAGCGCTCGCGCAGCGAGCCGTACAGCAGCAGGAAGCGCGGCCGGTGCTGCGACGGCGCCGGTGCGGTCAGGCGTTCATGGGTCGGCACATCGAACAGGTCGGCTCGCAGCGCCGGAAACGTCGCATCGGGGAACAGCGGTTCAGACATGACGGGCTTCCCTTGCCGGCGTGCTCAGCAGCCGATGAACGCCGACGGCCAGCGCGGCGCCAGCCAGCTCGGCAAGCACGAAGCCTGGCGCGCTTGCCGGGGCGATGCCGGCGAAGCTGTCGCTGAACATGCGGCCGAACACGGCGGCCGGGTTGGCGAAGGAGGTGGACGCCGTGAACCAGTAGGCCGCGCCGATGTAGGCCGCCACCATGGCCGCCACGCGCGAGGGCGGTGCGCGCAGGATGACCAGCAGCAGCCCGAAGGTTGCCACGGCTTCCGCTATCCATTGGCCGGTGCCGCTGCGCAGCTTGGTCGAGAACTGCAGGATGCTCATGTCGAACATCGCATGCGCCAGCCAGGCGCCGAGCATGGCGCCGATGAGTTGCACGGCGACGTAGGGCAGCAACGCCGTCACCGGCAGCTCGCCCCGCCAGGCCATGACGGCGCTGACGGCGGGGTTGAAGTGGGCGCCGCTGACCGGGCCGAACACCTCGATCAGCACATAGAGGCCGCCGACCGTGGCCAGCGTGTTGGCCAGCAGCGCGATGGCGATATTGCCACCGGCCAGCCGCTCGGCCATGACGCCCGAGCCGATGACGACCGCCAGCAGCAGCGCGGTGCCCAGGCCTTCGGCGAGGAGCTTGCGGTGCAGGCTCATGCTCAGCTCTTCTGAATCTCGGCCAGCGCCTGCTGCAGCTCGGCCTTGCTCATGGTGGCAAGCGGCAGTTGCAGCAGCTGGAGCATGCGGTAGCCGATGGCCTGGCGGGTCAGCTCGAAGGCGCGGCGCTTGCCCTCGTCACCGCCTTCTGCATTCGACGGGTCCGGGTAGCCCCAGTGAACCTTGACCGGCTGGCCGCCATCGCCATTCGCGCCGAAGAAGACCGGGCATTGCTCGGCCGCCGCGCTGTCGCAGACCGTGATGACGATGGACAGCGGCGGTGCGCCGTCCTGGCTGAACCGGTCCCAGCTCTTGCTGAAGTAGCTGCTGGTGTCCACGCCGGCGTTGTTCAGCGCTTCAACGGCGAAGGGGTTGATGCGCCCGCTGGGTGCGCTGCCGGCGCTGTGCGCCTGCACGTCGCGGCCGAGCTTCTTCGCCCAGTGGTTGAGCATGCCCTCGCTGAGGACGCTGCGGGCGGAGTTGTGGGTGCAGAGGATGAGGACGTGGGTGGTCATGGCGGGGGTCAGCAGGCGCAGGAAGCCGGGCTGCTCGCCACGGCGCACGCAGCGCCCTGGCAGCAGTTCTGGGTGAGGTAGGCGAGCAGCGCGTTCATGTGCTCGTAGTGGGCGCGGTAGATGAGGTTGCGGCTGGCGCGCTCCTGGGTCACCAGGCCGGCGTTGACGAGTTCCTTCAGGTGAAAGGACAGCGTGGCCGGCGGCACGCCCAGGGCTTCCTGGATGGCGCCGGGTGTCAGGCCGGCCTCGCCCACTACCACGAGGGCGCGGAACACCTGCAGGCGCAGCGGCTGGGCCAGCGCGGCGAGGCCTTTGATGACGTCAGGTTCTTCCATAATTCGAGTTTGATGGAATCATTAAATAAATGCAAGCCCAGCGGAGGCGCCGTCAGCGCAGATTTTCGCAACCCTAACCTTGGCGAAAGACTGGCAACGAGCGGTCCGCCTAGCATCGCCCCCTTTCCCGCTCCCCGCCAAGCGCATGACATCGCTCTTCGGTCCGCAACGAGTGATGGCGCCGGCTCCCAGGCGGCGCGTGGTCGCGGCGTCGGCCGTCTGCTTGGGGCATGTGTTGCTGCTGCTGGCGGTCTGGCAGTCCAGGCAGGCCGCGACCGGTGAAGTCGAGGCGCTTCGATCGGTGCTGATCCTGCTGCCTGCGGAGCGCCGTGACCGCGCCGCCAGCAAGGCGGCCCCGCAGCTGCCCGCTCGCAGGCCCGTCGATGTCCCCAGCCTGCGCAGCGAACCGGCGCCGCCGGCCGAAACGATCCCCGGGGTGGCGGTGGCGGCCGTGCCGGGCGATGCGGCCGAGCCAGGGCAGGGCGCCACCGGCATCGCCATGCCCGGCCTCGCCGCTTCGGGGCCGTCCGCGCTGATGCTGAAGCCGCAGCGCGACGTGATGCTCGGCGCGCTGTCCAACCCCGCCGTCACCGACCCGCGCAGCAACTCGCCCAAGCCCACCTTTGAGGAGCGCTTCGCCATGGGCCTGGACCCCGAGCTGTGCGTCAAGCTGGAGCGCCTGCCCGACGGCAGCATCCGTCGCTCGATGGGGCGGATGGTCAGGGCCCAGTCGGCGATCCAGAACAGCCACGGCGCGGGGCCCCATGGGATCAAGGTCTGCAGCTAGGGACCCGACAGGCTCCCAGGCCAGCAGGAGCGGCCAGACTCGGGCATATTGCGGCCTCATGACTGACACCGCCCTTCCTACCCCCGCTCCCGCTGACGACCTGCCCGCCGTCGTCGAGGCCCTGCGCGGCGCGCGCAGGCGCTGGCGCGACGCGCACCGGCGCGGTGGCGACGGGCGCGAGCTGCCCTCGCGTGAGCTGCTGGCCGGGATGGTGCAGTGCCTGTCGGGCGCGCTCTTCCCCATGCGCCTGGGGCCGCCCACGCTGCGCCCGGAGAACGAGGATTTCTACGTCGGCCACACCCTCGGCGCGGCCATGGTGACGCTACGCCAGCAGGCCGCACTGGAGCTGCGCCATGACGCGCGCCAGCGCGGCGATGCCACACCGGCGGCGGATGCAGCCGAGCTGGCGGGGCGCTTCCTGCGCGCGCTGCCGGCCGTGCGCGAGCTGCTGGACAGCGACGTGCTCGCCGCCTACCAGGGCGACCCCGCCGCGCGCAGCGTTGACGAAGTGCTGCTGTGCTACCCCGGCGTGCGCGCCCTCATCAGCCACCGCCTGGCCCACCAGCTCTATGGCCTGGGGCTGCCGCTGATCGCGCGTGTCGTCGCCGAGCTGGCGCATGCCGAGACCGGCATCGACATCCACCCCGGCGCGACCATTGGCGCGGGCTGTTTCATCGACCATGGCACTGGCGTCGTCATCGGCGAGACGGCCGTGCTGGGCGAGCGCGTGCGCATCTACCAGAACGTGACGCTAGGCGCCAAGAGCTTTCCCACCGATGGCGACGGCAACGTGCTCAAGGGCCAGCCGCGCCACCCCATCGTCGAGGACGAGGCCGTCATCTACGCCGGCGCCACGGTGCTGGGCCGCATCACCATCGGCCGCGGCGCCGTCATCGGCGGCAATGTATGGCTCACGCGCAGCGTCGCGCCCGGCAGTGTCATCACGCAAGCCGACATGCAATCCCACGCTGGAGCACCCCAACCCGAATAAGCATCTGCGCAAAGCAGAGTTCACGGCGAGGCCCGCTCTGCCTAGAGTGGCAGGCAAATGACCCGCCTGCTCACCTTCCCCGACTCTCAGCATCAGGTCCTGTCCATCCGGGCCAAGGCGCTGGTGTTCGACGACCCCGCCTCGCGCGCGCTGCTGGCCCAGGCCGAGCGTGTCGCGGCCAGTGACGCAACCGTCCTCATCGTTGGCGAGACCGGCACCGGCAAGGAGCTGATCGCCCGCCACATCCACCATTGCAGCGGCCGGCGCGGCCCCTTCCTGGCCGTCAACTGCGGCGCCTTCACCGAGCAGCTCGTCGAGGCTGAACTCTTCGGCCACGAGGCCGGCGCGTACACCGGCGCCACCAGCGCCCGCGCCGGCTGGTTCGAGGCCGCGGCCGACGGCACGCTCTTCCTCGACGAAGTGGGCGACCTCCCGCCCGCCGTGCAGGTCAAGCTGTTGCGCGTGCTGCAGGAGCGCCAGGTGGTGCGCATTGGCTCGCGCAAGGCCATCGACGTGCGCGTGCGCCTGGTCGCCGCCACCAACGTGCGGCTGGAGCAGGCCGTCGCCGCCGGCCACTTCCGCGCCGACCTCTACTACCGCCTCAGCGTTGCCACGCTGCAGCTCGCGCCGCTGGCGCAGCGGCCGGGCGACATCCTGGCGCTGGCCGAGCACTTCATCGGCGTCTACAGCAAGCGCCTGGGCCTGAACGACGTGCACCTGGCGCCTGACGCCCGTGATGCGCTGCTGGGCTATGCCTGGCCCGGCAATATCCGCGAGCTGGAAAACGTCATCCACTACGCCCTCATCATCTGCCGCGACGAGCGAATCGTGCGCGAAGACCTGCAGCTGCACGCCGTCGCGCGGCCGCATCAAACGCCGGCCGCGGCGCCTGCGGTGGTGGATGAGGAGGAAGTGCTGGAGCGCGTCTTCGAGCGCCTCTTCGACGAGGCGCCGCAGGCCCTGCATGCGCGCGTCGAAACCGCGCTCATTCGCGCCGCCTACCGCCACTGCCACCACAACCAGGTGCACACCGCAGCACTCTTGGGCATCACCCGCAATGTGCTGCGCACCCACTTGAAGCGGCTGGACATGCTGCCGCCGGCGCGCCTGGGCGGCGTGCAGCAGCTGGTGCACGAGCCTAACCACCAGGGCGAGCGCATCCACGCTGCAGCCTGAGCGCTCGCTGGCGGACTGTTCCTCTGCGGACAGTGCCCTAAATAAGTAAACGCGAAAAGCTTAGTTCTTGCGCCGGCAGGGGCTGCGCACACTGACCCGGTTCCTCAGATTTCCTTCACCACACCGATGAACTCCACCACCTTTGCCCGCCGCGCCGCTGCGTCGCTCGCCCTGACCTTCATCGCCACTGCCGCGCAGGCCCAAGGCGGCGGAGACAACCCCTACGGCCTCGCCTCCGTCTGGACGAACAGCGACGCCGTCACCAAGGCCGTGCTCTTCACCCTCATCGCCATGAGCGCGGGCAGCTGGTACGTCATCATCACCAAGCTGCTGCAGCAGGCCCGCCTCGGCGCCCAGTCGCGCGCCGCGCAGAAGGATTTCTGGAATGCCGGTACCGTCAAGGCGGGCGCCGAGAAGCTGTCGCCCAAGAGCCCCTACCGCTACATCGCCGAGGCCAGCCTGGAGGCCACGCAGCGCCACCACGGCCTGCGCGCCAAGGTCGACTTTGCCGACTGGGTGGACCTCTCCCTGCACCGCGCCACCGAGCGCGTGCAGCGCCAGCTCTCCACCGGCCTGAGCCTGCTGGCCACGGTCGGCTCCACCTCGCCCTTCGTCGGCCTGCTGGGCACGGTCTGGGGCATCTATCACGCGCTGACGGCCATCGGCGTGGCCGGCCAGGCCTCCATCGACAAGGTCGCCGGCCCGGTGGGTGAGGCGCTGATCATGACGGCCATCGGCCTGTTCGTCGCCGTGCCCGCCGTGCTGGGCTACAACGCGCTGCTGCGCCGCAACGCCCTGGTGCTGGACGACGTGCGCGACTTCTCCGGCGAGCTGCACTCCGTCCTGCTGGGCTCGGGCTCGGGCCATGAAGAGCACGCCGCCGAGCAGCCGCAGCATGCTGCCGGCTTGACGCCTGCCCTCGCCTGAACGCGCCATGGCCATCCAGATCGCTCAGGGAGCCGACGAGGCGGTCTCCTCCATCAACACGACGCCGCTCGTCGACGTCATGCTGGTGTTGCTCATCATCTTCCTCATCACCATCCCGGTCGTGAACTTCTCGGTGCCGGTGGAGCTGCCGCACCAGCGCAACGAAGTGCGCGAGAGCCAGCCCAAGGACATCGTCATCACGGTGTCCCGCGAGGGCAAGCTCTACTGGTTCGACGCGCCCGTGGCCAACAAGGACGCCCTCTTCGAGCGGCTCAAAGGCATCGCCCAGCAGCAGCCCCAGCCCGAGGTTCACATCCGCGGTGACGCCGGCAGTGACTACGCCCCCATCGGCCGTGTGCTGCTGGCCGCCCAGCGCGCCGGCATCGCCAAGGTCGGCTTCATCACCGAACCGCCGGCCCGTTCGCTATGAGCGCCGGCCCCCTGCGCAAGGCGGCCCGCGCGCGCCGCCAGATCACGTCGGCCCTGCCCGTGCCCGACATCAACACCACGCCGCTGATCGACGTGATGCTGGTGYTGCTGGTGATGCTCATCATCACCATCCCGGTGCAGCTGCACAGCGTCAACCTCAACCTGCCCATCGCGCCGCCCAGCGCGCCGCCGCCGACCCCACCGGAGGTTGTGCGCCTGGACATCGCGCCCGGCGACATCGTGCTGTGGAACGGCGAGGCCGTGGCCGATGAAGCCACGCTGCGCCAGCGCCTGACGGCGGCCGGCAAGCAGGAGACACAGCCCGAGGTGCATGTGCGCCCGCAGCCCGGCGCCAAGTACGACCGCTTCGCCCTCGTCATGACGGCCGTTCATCAGGCCGGGCTGAGCAAGCTCGGCGTGACCGGCAGCGAGCAGTTTCTCGACGATCAGTAGGAGAGATCCATGAGTGCAGTTCTCTTGCCCGGCGGTTTGACGCTGGACGACTCCCGCCCCGCGCCGCGCCGCCTGGTGACGCCGCCGGCCCCGCTGGCCCTGTCCACCGCCGCGCCGCTGCGCTCGCAGCTCAAGCCACCTGCCAGCGCCAACCGCGGCACCGGCATCGCCGTCGTCGTCGGCCTGCACCTGGTGCTGGGCTATGCACTGACCACGGGCCTCGCGTCCAAGGCCGTCGAGGCCATCAAGAAGCCCATCGAGATGGCGCTGCTGCCCGAGGTGCTGCCGCCTCCGCCACCCCCGCCGCCGCCGCCCAAGGTCGTCAAGATCGAGCCGGTGCAGAAGGTGGTGCCGCCGCCTTCCTATGTGCCGCCGCCGGAGATCGTGCCCATCGTCGCGCCGCCGCCGCCCATCCAGGTCGTGCAGGCCACGGTGCCGAAGGAGCCGGTCGTCGTGGCCGCCGCGCCTGCACCGGTGCCCGTGCCGGCGCCGCCTGCCGCACCGCCCGTCATCAAGCGCGAGATCAGCCTCGCCTGCCCCGGCTACGAGGCTGTGCTGGCCACCGCGCTGGAAGAGGCCATCGACCGCGTGGGCCTCAAGGGCACCGTGCAGACGCTGATCAAGATCCGCGGCAACCAGGTCATCGACGTCGCAACGCTGACCGGCCCCAAGGAGTACCACAAGTACGTGCAGGCAGCGGTCAAGCGCATGCGCTGCACGGCGGGTGGCGCCGATGAAGTGCAGGTCTCTCTGCCGGTGATCTTCTCGTGACGCCATCGGCCACGGCAGCCATTGGCCTACGCATCGCCTTCATGCTTGTGAGCGATTGAGAGGCCGCCTTGCGCGTCTGGAAGCCATGCCGCGCCCTCCTCGCCGCTGGCATCCAAGAAGCCAACGCCGTGCTTCGCCGCCAGTCGGAAGCAAGTTTCATATGCGGGTTCAGCTATTGACCACCTGAAGGCCACATAGATGAGGTGCCGATCGACGCTGTAGTCTGACGTGTTGCACGATTCGTCGTGCGGATTCAACGGTTTGGCGTATGGGCCATTCATCGCGGGGAAGGCGTCAATCATTTCCAAAAACCAGGCACGCAACGCTGGTGTCGTAATTTCGGGATTGTTGTACTCATGAGCTTCGTCCCACTCGGTAATCGCGTCGTACCACTCGTCAAACTCGGCGCGTGTGCGAGGAGCTGCTTCAGGATCAAAGACGGCGAGGTCGTAGCTCAAGGATTCCTCCGCGGATGAAGCGGTCTGTCGTGTAGTGGGTGAATTACTAGCAATTTCCGATCATCATTTGAGCATGTGGCCGTGTCACTCTGTCACCGCAATCAGGCGTGTTTCCCGCCGATCGCCGTCGACTTGACCTGCCGGAACTCGACCACGGCGTCGTCCAGATCCCAGCGCTCCACCACGCCGCTCCCCGCCGGGCCAGTTCGGATCACATTGACCGAGTTGCTGATGCCGCCGCGCACGCGATTGCTCAGCGCGGTGCCGGCCTGCACGGCGCACACCGGGCGCGGCAGGCCTGGCAGCGGCAGCACATAGGGCAGGTGGATGTGGCCGCCCAGCACCGCGTCGGCGCCCGCCTCGGCCCAGCGGTGCACGGCGCGCTCGTGGCCGCGCAGCAGGTTCTTGACGTCGATCTCCTTCGTCACGCCCACCGGCTGATGGACGGCGACGAGGCGCAGCTGCTGCGGCCCGGCGCGGGCCAGGCGTTCGGCAACGCGGTCGATCTGCGCGTCGGACACCTCGCCGTTTTTGTGCCGCCAGCGTCGTGTCGTGTTGATCGCGACCACCAGCAGGTCGTCGCGTTCGAACTCGCCTTCCAGTGCCGGGCCGAACGCGCGGGCGTAGCGGCCGTAGGGCTTGAATGCGCGGGCGAAGAGGTCGAGCAGCGGGATGTCGTGGTTGCCCGGAATAGTCAGCTGCACCGGCACACCGAGCGTGTCGAAGAAGGCCTTGGCGCGCGCGAACTCGGCGGGGCGGGCGCGCTGTGTGATGTCGCCGGTGACGAGCAGCAGGTCGGGGCGCAATTCGTGGCAGAAGCGCTCCAGCGCCGCCACGGCAACCGGCCGCTCGGTGCCGAAGTGAGGGTCGGAGACCTGCAGGACGACCGTCATGCGCCTGCGCCCTGGGCTGCACCCTGGGCCTCCCGCCGCTCCCGCGCCAGCCCGCGCGGGCGGATCAGCATCAGCGGTTGCGGCGCCACCTCGAAGCGCAGCGGCAGCGGCAGCCACAGCACCTCGCCGTCGGTGGCGACCTTGATGCGCTTCGCGCCCAGGGCGCGGGCGTTCACGGTCAGGCGGCGGAAGGCGAAGTTCTGCACCTCGCTGGCCTCGCCGAGGTGGCCGAAGGCGCCGCGCGCCAGCAGCGCCAGCAAGGCCAGGCGCCCGACGGGCTTGAGCGTGATGCCGGCCAGGCAGCCTGCGTCGATGGCGCGCGCCTCGGGCAGGCCGACCTGCTCCATCTGCAGCGCGTTGTTGCCGACAAAGAGCGTCGGCGTGCGGACCTGGCGCGACTGGCCGCCATATTCGACGGTCAGCCGCAGGCTGCGGTGGCCGCGCAGCAGCGTGGCGATGCCCGCGCCGAACGCGACCAGCCGGTTGCGCCCGAACTGCTGCTTCCAGGCCTCGCGGTCCTCCAGTATTTGCGGGTAGAGACCCAGGCTGGCGTTGACGAGGAAGACGCGCCCATTGAGCAGGCCGACCTGCACGGGCACGGCGGTTTCGGTCAGCAGCGCGCGCAGCGCGGCATCCAGCTCGGTCGGAATGCCGTGGGTGCGGGCAAAGTAGTTGAAGGTGCCGCGCGGCAGCACGCCGAAGCTGCAGCCGCTGCCGAGCACGGCCTGGGCGACGCCATTGATGGTGCCGTCGCCGCCGGCGGCCACGACGATGCCATCGGCCTCGCGGGCGCGACGGACCGCCTGGCCGGCGATCTCTGCCAGGCGCCCGGGTTGCTCGACGGGAAAGAGCTCGCAGCGGCGGCCCGCTGCGGCGCAGGCCGCCTCGACAGCCGGCCCGACCTCGTCGCGGTCGCCGTGCCCCGAGGCGCGGTTGAACACGACGAACAGGGGCTGAGCGTGGGCGCGTGCGGGCATGGCGCAACCATAGCCGCCCGGCCCGCCCGCCCCGTCATGCCGCCGCACAACGCGCGCTTGTCTGACAGGCGCGGTGATGATGGCCGCCCCGGAGGGCGGCCCTGCGCTCACATCTTGTAGGTCAGCCCCACATTGAAGCGGCGGCCGAACTGGAAGTTCGTCTGGCGCAGCGGGGTCAGCGGCTCGGTGTAGGTGACGCGCTGGTTGGTCGCGTTCTCGATACCCAGGCGGACCTGCAGCTGCGGCGTGACCTGCTGCGACACGTTGGCCGACACCCAGGTCTCGGCGCCGTTGAACTGGAAGGCCGTGGAGTCCCAGGTCGGCGCGCGGTTGTAGGCCGAGTGGTGGTTGGCCGCCAGGCGGGCTTCGAAGCCGTCGCGGGAGTACCAGAGCGTGAAGCCGCTGTTGTTCTTCATCAGGCCGTTGGTGGCGATGGGTGTGAAGCTGGCACCGCTGCGATCGCCGTTCTCCTTGATGTTGCTGTCGGTGTAGGTGTAGTTGGCCATCACGCCCAGGCTGTTGAACGGCGCGGGCAGGGCGGTCAAGGCCTGCTGGTAGACCAGCTCGATGCCCTTCACGTTGCCGCCGTCACGGTTGACTTGGGATGTGTAGAAGGCCGGCTTGCCCTCGAAGGTGCCCGCCACCGAGGCGATGCCGATGTAGTCGCTGATCTTCTTGTAGAACAGGCCCACGGAGATCAGGCTGTCCTTGTCGAAGAAGCGCTGGAAGGTCAGGTCGACCTGGCTGGCCATCATGGGCTTGAGCTGCGGGTTGCCGCCCGAGACGATCGTCGGGTTGACGTTGTTCGGATCGGTGGTGACCGTGTGCGCGGCGTTCATCACGTCCAGCGGCGCGCGGGCCATGGCGCGCGAGATGCCGAAGCGCAGCTGGTTCACGTCGTCCTGGTCGAGGTTGAGGATGAGGTTGAGGCTGGGCAGGAAGCGCGTGTAGCTGGTGCCGCTGGAGATGCCCGTGGGCGCGCCGCCGTTGCGCTGCTCCATGCCGTAGCCGGTCTGGCTGGTGTGCACCGCGCGCAGGCCCACGTTGCCGCGATAGCTCAGGTTGCCGAAGGCGCTGCCGTTGAGGTCGGCCTGCACATAAGCAGCCGCGCTGTCCTCGGCCGCGCGCCAGTTGTTCTGCACCAGGTTGGCGGTGGTCGGGCTGCGGCCGGCGTCGCTGAGGGCGGCGGCGCCGAAGTACTTCGTGACGGCGTCGTCGAAGCTGCTGTTGAACTCGATGAAGTCAGGCCGGCCGTCGACCTTCACGCGCTGGAAGGCGGTGGTCGGGATGGTGGCGGCGGCGGCGTAGTTCCACGAGACCTGGGAGTAGGACTTCTCGCGCTGCGTGGCGCGCACGCCGAACTTGAGCTTGTTGACGTCGCCCCACTTCACGGCGCGGCTGGCGGTGAGCTGCTGCGAGTCCAGCGAGTCGTCGAGCTTGCCGGTGTAGGTCGGGCCCCACTGCTCGAACACATTGGTCGAGAAGGCGGCTGGGTTACCGGTATCGGCGCTGAAGCCGTAGGTCATCCAGCCGTCGCGCGGGAAGCTCCAGGTCACCGAGCCGGGCTGCAGCATGCTCATCTGCACGGCCGACCAGGCGGTGTCGCGCTTGGCGCTGGATTGGGCGATGTCGGCTTCGAGCGTCCAGTCGTCGAGCTTGAACTTGCCGTTCAGGCCCGCCGCGAAGTTGCTCATGTTCTGCTTCCAGCGCGCGTTCAGGTTGTCCATGTTGACGCCGGACACCGTCGCACCCGTCACGTAGCCGCTGTCGGTCGTGACCTTGCTGTAGGCGCCGCTCTGCCAGCCGTCCCAGTTGCCGAGGTTGCCCTGCACATGCACCAGCGTGGGTTCGTAGATGTTGGAGCGCGCGGAGTAGATGTCGGCGGTGAAGGACGTGTCCTTGTTGGGCCGGAACTCGATCTTGCCCAGCACGCTGCCGCGCTTGTTGGTGCCCTTCTTGACGCCGTTCTGGAAGCCCCAGGGCGTCTTGTCGATCTTGCCGTCACCGGTCACGTCGCGGGAATGGGTGTCGTCGTTGAAGCCCCAGTGGTCGACGCGGTCTTCCAGCGAGGGCTGGTTGTAGTAGCTGAAGGCCAGGGCCACGCCCAGCGTGCGGTTGCCGAACTGGTCAACGTAGATGCCGCCCAGGCGCGGCGCGACCTTCTTGGCGCCTTCGATCTTGCTGCCGAGCTGGTAGTACAGCGCGTCGGCCTTCAGCGACAGCGTGCGCTCGCGCCAGGCCAGCGGCGACACGGTCTGCAGGTCGATGCTGGTGGCGATGCCGCCTTCGACGATCTCGGCGGACTGGGTCTTGTAGACCGTGGCGCCCGACACCGACTCGGACGGGAACATCTCGAAGCGCACCGCGCGGTCGGGTTCAGATGACGCGAACTCGCGGCCGTTCAGCGTGGCGCCGACGAAGCGCGGGCCCAGGCCACGGGCGACGATCTGGCTGGCGTTGCCGCGGTCGCTGCCGGCGGACAGGCCGGGCAGGCGGGCCAGCGACTCGGCGATGGTCGTGTCGGGCAGCTTGCCGATGTCTTCGGACGCGATGACCTCGACCATGCTGTTGGACGCCTCCTTGGTGTCCAGCGCCTTGCGCACCGAGGCGCGGATGCCGCTGATGACGACGGTGTCCAGCTTGTTGGCATCGCTGTCATTCGGCGCGGTCTGGGCGGACGCGGGCAACAGCACCAGGGCCTGGATCAGCAGGCATAGGCGGGTCGGGGTGAAGGGGTTCTTGCGCATGGGTGTCTCCGGGATTTGCTTATAGAAACGGCCCTTTCCCAGGGCCGCTCCGGCCATGGTACGAACCGGTTACATGCGTCAGATATGGCTTTTTTGCGTGCTGGTATGTCGATTTCTGAAGCCGTGGCGTGCGCGCCGCACCGCGGGAAATCACTCGTATTTGCCGGATGAGGCCTCCGCTGACACCGCCGGCCGCCGCCCGGCCATAAGGTGGGCAAGCCTTGAAAGGATGCCCGATGGACACCACCACCCACCACGATTTGCCCGACCTCTTTGCGCAGCTCGGCCTGCCGAATTCGACGGACGACATCCAGGTTTTCGTGCTCGAGAACCGGCCGCTGCCGCAGACGCTCAACCTGTCCGAGGCGCCCTGCTGGAACGCCAGCCAGGTGGCCTTCATCCGCGAGCAATGGCACCAGGACGACGGCGACTGGGTCGGCGTCATCGACCAATTGAACGCGCTGTTGCGCGAGCACCCGGCCACGGACGAACTGGCCAAGGCCTACGGCGCCGGTGCGGCGCCCGCCGTGACCACGCCGAGTGCCAGCCTGCGGCTGTGAAGCAGCCCTCCTGGGCGGCTTTGCTGGGCCGCAATGCCCAGTTGCTGCAGCGCGCCGCCCAGCCGCTGCGCGACCGCCGCAAGCCGCCGGCCGGCGCGGGCAGCTGGCTGATGGGCTCGGTGCTGACCGAGTCAGGCCCGCGCCGCTACTGGCTGTACCGCCCCGAGGGTGTGCGCTTCGCTGAAAAGCTGCCGCTGATGGTGATGCTGCATGGCTGCCACCAGGACCCGAAGAGCTTTGCCGAGAGCACGCGCATGAACGCGGTCGCGGCGCGCGAGCGCTTCCTCGTGCTCTACCCCGAGCAGCCGCGCCTGGCCAACGCGCAGGGCTGCTGGAACTGGTTCGACACGCAGTCCGGCCGCGCCTTCAGCGAAGCGGCCTGGATCATGCGGGCCGTGGACCAGGTCTGCGTGCTCTACGCGGCCGACCGCGAGCGCATTGCTGTGGCGGGCCTGTCGGCCGGGGCCAGCATGGCGGCGCTGCTGGCCACGCGCTACCCGCAGCGCTTCAAGGCCCTGGCCATGCATTCCGGCGTGCCGCCCGGCACGGCGCATTCAACGGTCTCGGCGGTTGGGGCGATGCAGGGCCGTCGTGCGCCCCACGCCGTGGCCGAGCCTGCCGAAGCCTGGCCGCCGTTGATGGTGATTCATGGCGAGGACGACAGCGTCGTGTCGGCCCGCAATGCCGATGCGGCGGCGCAGATGTGGTCGCAGGCAGCCGGTGCCCGCGAGGGCGCGCCACTGGCGCAGCAGCGCGGCAAGCGCTACCCGATGACGGTGACCCACTTCAAGCGCTCGCGAGAGCTGGTCGCCACGCTGGTGCAGGTGGGCCGCCTGGGCCACGCCTGGAGCGGCGGCGCAGCGCGCCAGCGCTTCAGCGATGCCAATGGGCCGGACGCCTCGCGCATGGTGTGGCGCTTTGTAGAGAAGCAATTCGGTTGAGAGCCGACGCGAAATCGCGGCAGCACGTGAGGGCGTCGGGGCGTTCGTTGCCGGCTTGCGCCAGGAGGCGCCATTGGCAATGAGCAGCTTCGGCGACATCGAGGCAAGAGCACGGCGTGTCAACGTCGCATTGATCAGCTCGGTGATGGCACGCTTGAAGCTAGCATGCAGTTCGGCAACCGTATCGATGCCGGTCAGGACCGTTGAGGTTTCGGTGCCTCGGTGGAACATGAAAATCCCCCGCATACCAAGCGGGTTGAGGTGCGGGTTTTGCGATGCTCTGTCGTCGAGGCCGTGCGATAACCAAGGAAATATCTATGAATATCCATCTCGGCCTTACCCCGATCATCTCCCTGCTCGCAGGCATCCTGATTCTCGTGGTTCCCAAGTTGCTCAACTACATCGTCGCCATCTACCTGATCGCGATCGGGTTGATCGGCTTAGTGGGCGCCGGTCAGATGCGCCTGGGTTAGGCGGGGCTCATTGCCAATTTCGCGGATCGGCCAGAAGAAGCCGGTAGCCAAAGTCTGCTTTCGGGTAGGCTAAATCCCATGAGAACCATTGCCTTTGCTGCGCTGGCGTCGTTGTTGGTGTTCGCCTGTGCAATCGCAGCTGGCTATCTATGGTGGGCACAGCCCACCGTTTCAATCGAGAGGCAAGGCGTGCGCTCCGTTGTGGTTCACACGGAGCTGCTCGGAGACTATCCGTCTAACGTTGGGTCGATTCAGATCAAAGAGGCAGCGTCGGAAAAGACGGTTTGGAGCGCATTGCCGGAGGGCGAGATGGTGCAGATCCATTCCTTTGTGCTCAGAGCCGGAACCAACGATTGGAGACCAAGCGTGTTTTGGGGGCGCTTTCGCCCGGCGAGTACCGGCGAAGCTGCGACGTTCAGTTTGGACTCCGGTGTGAGGTACATCGTTCGCGTGTGCGCGCCCACGGTCTTCCCGCTATGCCGGTCGGAAACCTTTGTCTTCGACGAATAGCCTAGGTGGCGGGAGCGCGGAGGGCGGTCCCCAGCGGTTCCTTGCGACGTTCGGCCGCCCGTCTACCTCCTCCCGCAAGCTGCTGGTTAGAGCCGCGCGCTCAACGGCAGCTTTCCGGCGGTCACATCACCAGGACCGACTTCCGTTTTGGGTCGGGAACGGCCTGCCAGGTGGTTGGTCGAGCTGGCCGGATCAGCTGCTCGGCTGTCGCTGCCCGCTGCCCGCACAGCGTGTGCGGCAAGCCAGGGTGAGTTCTATTTCACTGCATTGATCTGCTGGATCAGCGAGCGGTGGCTCGGCAGGTCCACCAACGCGCGATCCGCAAAGCGCTGGATCTTGGCGAACAGCTTGTCGGCCTCGGCCACCTGGGTGAAGTCCTCGCGGCCCGCGCTCAGGTCGGTGCAGAAGCCCATGCCGTACAGGATGTACTGGTAGTTGAAGAAGGCGAAGGTCTCCGTGTCCAGCACGAAGTCGAAGCGTCCGGGCGGGCGCAGCTGCCATTGCTCCAGCAACTCGGCCAGGCGCTCGGGGATGGTGGCCGGGTTGGCGTTGTCGCGCCAGAACGGTTCCTCGCGCTTGCTCAGGCAGTAGTGCAGCTTCAGGAAGGCGACGATGTTGTCGAAGCGCGCCACCATCAGCTCATTGAAGCGCCGCGCCGGCGCCTCCATCGAGCCGCTGTGCGGCAGCATCTCGGCAATCATGCCCACGGCCGCCTCGATGAGCACCAGGCCGGTCGATTCCAGCGGCTCCAGGAAGCCGGCGGACAGGCCCACGGCGACGCAGTTCTTCACCCACTGCTGCTCGCGGTAGCCGGGCGCGAAGGGGATGCTGCGCATGGCAACGTCGTCGGTGCCGCAGTAGGCGCGCAGCACCTCGGCGGCGCGCTCGTCGCTCATGTGGCTGCTGGAGTAGACGCAGCCAATGCCGCGCGAGCCGTTCAGGCCGATCTCCCACAGCCAGCCGGCTTCGTGCGCGGTGGCGATGGTGCAGCTCTCCATCGGCGTGTCGGGCGCGTCGAACGGCAGCTTGCAGGCCAGCGCCCGGTCGGCAAAGAGCTGGTCGCGGCAGGACTTGAACGGGCTGCCCAGCGCCTTGCCGATCAGCTCGGCGCGGAAGCCGGTGCAGTCGATGTAGAGGTCCGCTTCGAAGCGACCTTGCGGCGTGTTCAGGTGGGCAATGGCGCCGCGCGCATCCAGCGCCACATCGGTCACCGTGCCCTGCACATGCTTCACGCCCAGCTCGCGGGCGCGGTCGGCCAGCAGTTTGGCCAGCTTGATGGCGTCGAAGTGGTAGGCGTAGTTCAGCGGCGCTGCGTAGGGCGCCTCGCCCACCCGCTTGGGTGCGCGCAGGCCCTCGGCCACCTTGTATTGCAGCGTCATCGCCTGCGCGAAGGGCGCGCGCCTGGCCTCGTCCTGCAGCAGCCAGTAGGGCACGAGGTTGATGCCCTCGGCGTAGAACGGCGCCTCGAAGGGATGGAAGAACTGCTGGTGCTGGCCGGCTGGACCGCCTGTAGGCGTCTGCGCCCAGTCGACGAAGCGGATGCCCTGCTTCATCGTCGCCGAGGTCTCGCGGATGAAGTGCGCCTCGTCGATGCCCAGGAACTGCAGCGTGCTGCGGATGGTGGGGAAGGTGCCCTCGCCCACGCCCACGCTGCTGATGTCGGGCGACTCCAGCAAGGTCACTTCCAGGTGGCTGCGCTCGCCCAGGCGCAGGGCCTTGGCCAGGTAGGCGGCCGTCAGCCAGCCTGCGGTGCCGCCGCCGACGATGAGGATGCGTCGCTTGTTCATGCTCTTACGTACAGGTTCTTGAGCCACTGGTGGCCGGTCTGGGTGCCGTGGGCCCAGTCCTCGTCCTCGTCGGTGGGCTGGGCAATGTAGCCCGAGGGGTTGAGCAGCTTCACGCGGCCGGCGCGGAAGGCCGACACGCGGTGGGTTACGAAGGTCAGGCCATGTTCCAGCGCCGTGGCGGCGAGCAGGCCGTCGCGCGTGTTGGCATAGGGCAGCTGGGCGCGGCGGCGCACCACGGCCGCGTCCACCGCCAGCACGCGGCCCTCGAAGGCCGGCGTGACGCGCTCGTCTATCCACTCCCGCACCACCAGCCCCGCCGCGCGGTCCTTGCGGCCGAGGCGGGCGGCGGCGTTCTCGATCTCCAGCAGGTTGAGCGCCGAGATGAAGAGCTTCTGCCGCGGGATGCCGGCGGCCCAGGCCATCAGCCCGGCATCGGCCTGGCCGGCCTTGGCCTTGCGGAGTTCGAGAACGATGCCGGTGTCGAGGAGGAACATCGCGTTCAGCCCAGCGATTCGCGGTGATCCCAGGCGCCGTCGGGCGCCGCATCGGCGGCCTCGATGGCGACGGTCTCGGGCATGGCCAGCAGCTCCAGGATGCTGTCGCCCTCGCCAGTGAGGCGGCGGTACTCGCCGATGCTCATCAGCACATGGGTGGGCTGGCCGCGGTCGGTGATCAGCACCGGCTCCGCCTGCGCGGCGCGCTTGGCAAGGCTGACATCGCGGTTGAACTCGCGGCTGGAGAGGAGCTTCATGGAGATCGAAATGTACCTACGTACCTGCTGTTGTGTAAACGTCGGGTAGGTACGTAGGTACACATCTGTTCGACCCAATGGACATGGGAAAGCCCGCTGGCACAGTGCGATCCAGCTTATCGCCTTGCTGCGGTTTAGCCGGAGACAACGTTGTCGCAACGTCAGGCCCGTCGGCCGGCATTTGCGGAAACCACTAAAAATCCAAAAAGGTAGCCAAATGGATTTCGACCTTATTGCCATCCTGGGCGACGTGTTCGCCAAGCATGGCCCCGCCGCTGCCGCGGTTGCCAAGACCTACTCGCCGGGCGACTTCAGCATCCACTTCTTCCTGCAGCTCGGCCTCATCATGCTGGCCTGCCGCGTCGTCGGCTGGGCCGGCCGCAAGTTCCTGGGCCAGCCCCAGGTCGTGGGCGAAATGATCGCCGGCGTCATCCTTGGCCCGTCGCTGCTGGGGCTGTACTTCCCCGAGATCCAGGCCGCCATCTTCCCCAAGGAGATGCGCAGCGTGCTCTACACCGGCGCCCAGCTCGGCGTGGGTCTGTACATGTTCCTGGTCGGCACGACGCTGCGCCTGGACCACTTCGCCACCAAGGCCAAGAGCGCCATCGGTGTGTCGATCTCGGGCATCGCGGCGCCGTTCGTCATCGCCTTCCTGATCACGCCGCTGCTGCTGACCGTGCCGGGCTTGTTTGCCGAGGGCATCTCGACGACCAACGCGACGCTCTTCATGGGTGCCTGCATCGCGCTGACGGCCTTCCCCATGCTGGCCCGCATCATCAACGAGCAGGGCCTGGCCCACACGTCGCTGGGCACGCTGGCACTCACGGCCGGCGCCTTTGACGACGCCGTGTCCTGGTGCGTGCTGGCCCTGGTGCTGGCGGCCTTCGGCGCCGGCCCCGGCGTGGCCGTGCTGGCCATCGGCGGCGGCGTGCTCTGGGCGGCGGGCGTCATGCTGTTCGGCCGCAAGCTCCTGGCGCCGCTGGGTCGCATGGTTGAGCGTGACGGCCACATGAGCCACACGGTGTTGGGCATCACGCTGATCTGTTTCTGCGTGTCTGCCTTCGTCATGGACGCCGTCGGCATCCACGCCATCTTCGGCGGCTTCATCATCGGCGCCGTCATGCCGCGCGGCCTGTTTGCCGCGGAGCTGAAGAAGAAGGTCGAGCCGCTCACCGTGATCCTGCTGCTGCCGATGTTCTTCACCTATTCGGGCCTGAACACGCGCCTGGACATGATCAATTCAGTCGACCTTTTCTTGATCGCCCTGGGCGTGCTGGTCGCCTCGGTGCTGGCCAAGTTCGGCGCCTGCTATGTGGCGGCCCGCCTGGCGGGTGAAGACAACCGCACGGCCCTGGGCATCGGCGCGCTGATGAACTCCCGCGGCCTGATGGAACTCATCATCATCAACATCGGCCTGCAGAAGGGCATCATCGGCCCGGCGCTGTTCTCGATGCTGGTGCTGATGGCGGTGGTGACCACCATGATGGCCACGCCGCTGTTCGAGCTGTTCTATGGCCGCAAGGCGCGGGCATCGGGCGAGCTGGAAGCCGTGCCCGGCAGCGCGGCCGCCGGGGCCCCGGCCTGAAACTTGCGAAGCTGAATCAGTCTCTTTGCGCCGCCGTCCGGGGTGTTCGGCGGCCTTCCGGGGGTAAGCCAAGATGGCTCACCCCTCTTTTCGTTTCGGGCCGCCGAGGGCATCCATGAACGACACCGCGCAGGGCATCGCCCGGTCATCCCAGCCGCCAGCGCAGGAGCTGACGCCTCACTGGCATGAACTGCAGGCCGAAGCGGCCAGGGCCACCCGCCGCGAGGGGCCGCCGCGCTTCACGCTGCAGCGCGGCGCCATTGCCTGCGCGGGCGTCTTCCTCGTCATTGGCGTGCTGGCCTTCAGCTCCTTCAACCTCGGCGTGTTGCTGGCGCTGGGCTCGTTCGGCTCCAGCGCGGTGATGGTGTTCACCTTCCCCGAGATCCATTTCTCCCAACCGCGCAGCGTCGTCGGGGGGCATTTCATCTGCACGGCCGTGGGCCTGGCGGCGCTGGCGCTGTTCGGCCCGGCCTGGTGGGCGCTCGCCCTGGCCGCCGGGGTGTCCTGTGCGCTGATGATGATGACGCGCTGCATGCATCCACCGGCCGGCTCTAACCCCGTCATCGTCTTCCTGGTCACGCCCAAGCTCAGCTTCTTGTTCTTCCCGACGCTGTTCGGGGCGCTGGGGATGGTGGCCGTGGCGGTGCTGTATCACCGGGCCTGCCGGCGGGTGTACCCGGTGTATTGGTATTAGGGCCCGGTGAGGGCCTCGTCATTCGACTACCGCAGGCTCGTTCTCTGTGTGCCGGTCAGGCTCCGTGGTGCGGAGGATTTCGTTCAGAACGGACGTGGCGTAAGTCCCGGCGGGCAAAGAGAACGTGAGCACCAATTGATCGGCTTGCGGCCATTCCCATGACAGGTCCGCCGGGCTCGCCACCAGGGCGCGGCGCTCCTGATCCAGACCGGCGTGTTCCATGCCGTCGCACAAGACGGCGTGACGTTCAGCCACGCCGTTTTCCAGCGCCTGCGCTTGATCGGTGGTGCTCACGCGGCCCCGTCCCCAGAGCGGCCCGGTGGGCTGGCCCGCCTCGTTCATCACGTCACCGGGCAAGGTCTTGCCCCAGAGGCCCTGCTGAATTCGCAGCGCCAGCACTTCATTGAAGACGAAGGAGCGCACTGCCGACAGGTAGATGCCCTTCTTCTTCGGGTTGCGCACGCGGATTTCGCGCGCCAGCATCGCGCGGCCCTGCTCGACGTTGCCGCCCTCAAAGCCGAAACGCTGAGCGCCGAAGTAGTTGGGCACGCCCTGTAACGCCACGGCCTTGAGATTGGCCTCAATGGCCTTCATGGCATCAGGGTCGCCGGTCACGTCACGCAGCGCGATGCGGAATCGGTTGCCCTGCAGATCCCCGGGGCGCAGCTTTTTCACGTGGCGGCTCTGGCTCAGCACCTTGAACTCCGGGTGCTGAAGCAGGGTCAGGTCGGGTGTCTCGCCGTTTTTGCCGTTTGGCAGATAAATGCTGAACCACTGACGGGTGATGGCGTGGCGGTCTTTGAGGCCGGCATAGCCCACGTCCCTTTCCTCCACGCTCGCGGCCTCGGCCAGTTGCTGGGCGACGAAGGCGGTGTTGGCACCGTTCTTTTCAATCTCCAGCCAGATGTGTTCGCCCGCACCGGAGGGCAGCTGCAGCGGCAGTTCGGTCACGCTGAAATCCTCGTTGAGGAATTTCAGCGTGGCGCTGGCGCCGCTGGCCGGATAAGCGTTGGGCCACTGTGGCAAGGTCGTGTATTGAGCGTCGGTCATGAGCAGTCTGACGGTGTCAGCTGTAGATAGGGACAGGCTGCCTGGCCGACCGGGGGCAGTCCAGCCAGCGATTCTCTCCCTGCCCACATGCCTTGAAGGGCGTCAACTGATGCGACCTCAATGGGAACCGTTGCACGCCACGGCAGGCGGCGTCCGGGCGGCGACGTCAACTTGCGGACCCGGCCAGGAGCGAAAGCGCGTCGGCTCCTGGCCTTTGGTGAAATCTTCAAGCTGCATCACGTTGCCCGTTCAGTGGCCTGGTTCCGAGCGTAGCGACGGTGACGACTCTGTTCCCGGTGTTCAAAAGATCTCGATCACGGTTGCAGCCGGGGCAAGGCCTTCGCTGACGGCGCGCAGCGTGGCGCGACCGGGGCTGCCGGTGGATTGCAGGATCACCTGTGCATGGCCGTTGAACACGCTGCGTTGCCACGACCCGGTGGACGTGGTGGTGCGCAGCGTGACCCAGCGCCGCCCGCCCTGCGCGTCGTCGAACAGCTTGCGCGTGCCACCGGCCGGCGTGGCGAAGGCGAGGGTCAGCGTGTTGACGTCGCTCAACTGAGCAGGGTCGAGGTCGATCACGCTCATGCCGTCCTCGCGGCGCGGTGTCTGGGCCTTGCCGTTCAAATAGACCTGCTGGCCCGGCGCGATGTCGCTCACGAACAGCGCCGCGCGCCCCGCTGCCGCAGCCGGGCGGGCAAAGCTGGCGTGCACGACGTTCCATGCGCTGTCGGCCGGCTGCTTCTCGGGCGGCAGCCAGGCGAACGGGTCGCGCCCCTTGTCGGCGTCGGCACCGGCCAGTAATGCCGCCGCGTCATCCTGCCGTGCCACGCCCTGCAGGCGCCAGCGGTCGAGCGTCGCGTAGCGGTGGAACTCGGCCGGCTTGTCGGCYTCGTGCGAGCCYGGGTCGCCGTTGCCCATGCCGATCAGSCGCRSCGGSCCGGAGACCTCGAAGCTGATGCGCTGGCTGGCAGTSGGCACGGCGCGGCCTTCGCGGTCGACCACGCTGACCCTGACCACCGCCACATCGTCGCCATCGGCGCGGATGCGCGCACGGTCCGCCGTCAGCCGCACGGCGCTGCCGTTGCCCGTGGTGGCCACGGTCTCGGTCACGACCAGCTTGCCGCCCTGGTAGCCGCGCGCCACCAGGCTGCCCGGCGCATAGGGCACGCTCCATTGCAGATGGGCGTAGCGCGCCAGCGACTTGCGGCCCAGCGAACTGCCGTTCAGCAGCAGCTCCACCTCATCGGTGTTGGCGTAGACGCGCACGTCGATGGGCTGGCCTTCACGGCCGGGCCAGTTCCAGTGCGGCAATACATGCACCATGGGCTCGGCGGTCCAGGCGGCCTTGAGGTACTGGCCGCTGTCCTTCAGCAGGCCGGTCGTGTCCATCATGCCGAACTGCGAGGAGATGGCGGGCCAGCCGAAGGGCGTGGTCTCACCGCGGTAGTCGAAGCCGGTCCAGAAGAACGCGCCGGCCAGGAAGGGGCGCTCGGCGTTGTAGCGCCAGGCCTCTTCGATGGACGCGGTCGAGTCGCCGCCGGAGCGCTTGTCGTAGGCGGCGATCTGCACGCGCGCCGGGTCGTCGGCGTAGATGCCGCGCGTGGCGTAGGTCAGGCCTTCCTCGGTGACGACGGATGCGCGCTCGGGAAAGCGTTTGTGCATCGCATCGATGTTGTGCTGGGCCTTGTAGTTGAAGCCCAGCACTTCCGAGCCGACTGCGGTGCCTTCCGAACCACCGGAACCGGAGGCTGCAAGGGTGCCCGGACGCGTCGGGTCCATGCGCCTGACTATTGCCTGCATCTCATGCGCCAAAAGCGTGCCGACGGCGCTGTTCTCGATGGCCCACTCCTCGTTGCCCACCGACCACAGGATGATGGACGGGTGGTTGCGGTCGCGCCGCACCATGCGCTCCATCTCGTCGCGGATCTGCGGCGCGGTGCCCATCATGCGGTGCTCGTCGATGACGAGGATGCCGAGGCGGTCGCAGGCGTCCAGCAGCTCGGGCGTGGCCGGGTGGTGGGCCGAGCGGATCGCGTTCACGCCCATGCCCTTGAGCATCTTCAGCCGCGCCTCGTGCATGGCGTCGGGCAGGGCGATGCCAACGCCGGCGTGGTCCTGGTGGTTGTTGGTGCCGTGCAGCTTGACGTGGCGGCCGTTGAGGAAGAAGCCCTCGTTGGCGTCGAAGCGGATGGTGCGGATGCCGAAGGGCGTGTCGTAGCTGTCGACCACGCGTCCGCCGCTCTTCACGTGGGTCGTCAGCGTGTAGCGCTGCGGCGTTTCCAGCGACCACAGCTGCGGCGCCGTCACGCGCAGCGTCGCGGCCACGTCTGTGCTGGCGTCCACGCCCACGCGCCTTGCCGGCACGCTGGCGCGCGCGACGACGCGGCCGGCGGGGTCGCGCAGCTCGTGTTCCAGCGTGAAGGACTCGACGGCCTTGCCGTCGTTGCGCACGGTCGTGTCGACGGCCACATCGGCGACGTTGCCCTTGACGGCCGTGCGCACGAACGTCCCCCAGTGGCCCACGCGCAGCGGCTCGGTCTGCGTCAGCCAGACGTGGCGGTAGATGCCGGCGCCTTCGTACCACCAGCCTTCCTGCGTGGTGGCGTCCACCCGAACGGCAACGACATTGCGGCCGCCGTAGTTCAGGTAGTTGCTGATGTCGACGCGAAAGCTCGAGTAACCACTGGCCTCGTGATGCAGGTAGTGGCCATTGACCCAGACCACGCTGTTGCGGAAGACACCGTCGAACTCCAGCGCGATGCGCTTGCCCTGGGCAGACGCCGGAATGCTGAGTTCGCGCCGGTACCAGCCGACGCTGTTCTCGGGGAAGCTCCGGCCGATGGCCTTGGAGCCATGCAGCGAACTGCCACGTTCGGAAAACGGCAGCTCCACCGCCCAATCGTGTGGCAGGTCCAGGCGGCGCCAACTGCGGTCGTCGAAGTCGGCCCTCGCAGGGCCGTCGCCAAAGCCGGCCTTGGCGAAGAAGAAGGCGTCCGTGCCATGGTTGAAGTCCTGCGCCGGGTCATGCGCATGGCCCAGCGCAAAACGCCAGCCGTCATCGACGCGGGTGCGCTGGCGCGCGCCATCGGCGGCAGTGGCGCTGCCGACGGCAAGGGCCAGTGCGAGGGCCCAGAAGACCCAGAAGAAGGGGCGAAGTTGTCTCATCTTGATGTTTGACGTTGGGATCATGGTTTGCTCGGATTCGCTTCGGCTGCCTGTCGCGGCCAATGCAGCAGGGCGGCGTTGCGGGCATAGCCGACCACTTTGGTGACGCGTGCCATGGAGGTCGGGCTGATGTTGCCGTTGGCGTCGGCGTACTGGTTCCAGCTGGCGGGAATGCGCACGGTCTTGAAGCAGGCCGCCTTCACCGTGTTGAGCAGTTGCTGGTTGATCAGGGGGTTGCCCCAGTTGGTCTCGTTGGGCGAGGCGTCGAGCGAGTTGCCCACGTTCCAGGCGGGCGACATCTGCTGCGACAGCTGGACGCTCGTCAGGTCGCGCATGCCGCTGCTGTCCGTGGGCGGGGGCGGGCTGGTCGTTCCGCCACGGCTGTCGACCGGATCGCCGTTCCAGACGCGCTCCATCTGCCAGCGGCCCTTGTCGTCAAAGCTGCCCCGCCTTCCATGCGCACGCGGGTGCGCTGGCCGACGATGAGTAACTCGTCGTCGCCGATCTGCGCAATGGCCACGCCGCCGCCGGGCTGCTCGGTACCGGCCGGTCGCTCGTCCATGCTGTCCCACGCAAGGTCCCAGAACTGCCATTGGCGGTAGGTCAGCTTGGCGACCCAGCCGCCCGGCAATTCCAGCGACTGGGGCTTGCGGTCGTCGCCCTCAGCGGCGCCGCGCGTGCGGCCTGCGAAGGCCCATTGCGCCGACTGGCGCTGGATGGGCCGGAAGGCGCCGAAGACGCGGGCGAAGGGCTCGACCATGGTCTTGTCGGCGCGCTTGGAGCCCAGCGGGAAGTTGGCGTAGTTGAAGTCGCGCGGCCAGGCGCGCCTTACGGTTTCGCAGGGCCGGTCAGGCGCAGCATCAGCACGCTGTGCGGCGCCAGGCGCGCTTGCAGTTTGGCGCTGGTGTCGCCCGTCTTCTTGCTCCACAGGTCGGACCAGCGGTAAACGACCTGCTTGAAATCGACCGACCGCTTGCTCAGGTCATCGCCCAGGACCTGCTTCTTCCAGTCATGGTGAACGTCGGCAGGCTGGTTGGAGCGGTTCAGGAACATCAGTGCCCAATCCCCGCCGTCGAGCGGCTTGGCATAGACCTCCAGCGGACCGTCGACCAGGACGCGCAGCGCCTGCACACCCAACTTGTCCTGGTTCACCGCGATCACGCCGGGGTTGGTCAGGATGCGGCGGGTCGACTCGGACATGGAGCGCAGGTCGTTGCCCAGGATGAGGGGCGAGGCCAGCATGGCCCAGATCGACAGATGGGCGCGGTCTTCATCCTCGCTCATGCCGTTGCCCACTTCGAGCATGTCCATGTCGTTCCAGTGGCCCGGCCCTGCGAAGTTGCGCAGGTTGGCGTCAGCGTGCTTGTCGAGGATGCGCAGCACGCCCAGACCGGTCGAGAAACCGGGATTGAACTGGCAGTCGAAGCAGTTGTAGATGTCGGGCGTGGTGCGCCACAGATGGCCGACCTTGCCGGCCCACTCCCACGGCTTGCTCATGCCCCATTCGCAGATGCTGAACACCATCGGACGGCCCGTCTTGGCGATCGCGTCGCGCATCGTGGTGTAGGCCGGTTCGGCGCTCATACCAGGGGTGTTGCACCAGTCGTACTTGACGTAATCGATGCCCCAGCGCGCATAGACCAGCGCATCCTGATATTCGTGGCCGCGGCTGCCGGGACGGCCGCCGCAGGTGGCATCGCCGGCATCCGAGTAGATGCCCAGCTTGAGTCCCTTGCCATGCACATAGTCCGCCAGCGCCTTGATGCCGGATGGGAAGCGCTTGGGGTCGGGCTGGATGTTGCCGTCGGCGTCGCGCTGGCCTTGCCAGCAATCGTCAATGTTCACGTACTGGTAGCCGGCGTCCTTCATGCCCGACTTGACCATGGCATCGGCGGTCTCGCGGATCAGGCGTTCATCGATATCGCAGGCAAATTTGTTCCAGCTGTTCCAGCCCATGGGCGGGGTGAGGGCCAGGCCTTCGGCCTTTTGAGCCCAGCTGTTGCCTGCCGCGCCAAGGAAGAGGGTCAACGCCGCGGCGGCCATCATGGCCCAGCTGTGGAACAGCGACTTGTGTGTTGTGTGCTTTGTTTTCATTTCCGGATCACTCTCGGTTCGATCAGTTGTAGGCAGCAATCGGCCGGCACGCTTTGGCCTCATCACCACGGCCAGACTCGGCGGGATGGTGGGCGACTCGACAAGGTAGTCCGCCACGCGCACCAGGTTCGGGCCGTGGAACAGAACGTTTTTGGTCATACCGCATAGATGGAACCGCACGCCTTCCGCCGTTCGGCGCCAAGCAGAACCGTCGGACTGGGCGTCCGCCGGCAGCTGCCCGGCAACGACGAGCGCCGAAGGTTGCTGCCCTGTCTCGCGCGTCGGCGAGCGTGCCTACTGACGCGCAGCCCAGCACTCCTCGGGATAAATGGTTGTGTTCGTCCTGGCCCAGGAACATACGGCTCTCGTTGCTTTTGTGGTGTGATTAATCGATTAATCAACTGATCAAAAAAGGTGCGGCCACGCCGCACGCGCATCTTAAATTGGTCGACCAATCAAGCTGACTAGGGGAAAAACCTAGCAGCTCCCCGGTGTCAAGGGATGATCAGCGGCGTGCTTCGAGGTCCTGGCAAGGTCCGCCTGTTGACGATTTCGACGGGCAGGACGATGTCGCGAGGGCCCTCGTAGGCCTCGCCACGGCGCTGTGCCTCGATCAGCTGCATCAGGGCCTCGACCGCACGACGACCTATCTCAAGCAGGGGCTGGCGCACCGTCGTCATGCCCAGTGCGCGGGCCATCAAGGTGTCATCGAAGCCTGCAATGGAGATGTCCCGAGGAACGCTCAAGCCGCAGCTCTGCAGCGCCTCGATGCAGCCGAAGGCGATGTCGTCGCTGCCACAACAGACGGCCTCGGGCAACGGCTGACCGCGGTGCCGTTGCAGCCATTCCTGCATGGCCTGCCGACCCCCTTCGGCTGTGAACCACGTGCGGATCAGATGGGCGGACGCCACTTCCACCCCGGCTTCGGCATGGGCGCGCAGGAAGCCGTCGACACGGAGGTCCGCGCCCTTGACGTTCACGGGACCACCCATGCAGAGGATCCGGCGATAGCCAAGCTCGAGCATGTGGCGTGCAATGGCATAGCCGCCTGCTTCATCGTCGGCCTCGACGTTCACCTGGGCCTGCAATAGCGGGCCCGCGTGGATCGTGACCATGGGCGTATGCGGTGGCAGCCAGGTCGTGCTGTCATCTTCCAGTTGACGCGCCAGCACGACGAGCCCGTCGACGCGTCCGTCGCACAACGCAGGGATGCGCTTGGGCGCTTCTTCCCAGCCGCCGAGCGGAAAAATGGATGTGCTCTGCTGGGCTTGCGTCGCGCCCCTCACGACGCCGTTGAACACCTCCAGGAAATAGAGGTTGGGCTTCTCATTGGCAATATTGGCGACGAAGCCGATGGCGTTGGTGCGTTGAAATGTCAGCGCACGCGCGGTCGCGTTGGGCCGGTAGCTCAAGCGCGCCGCTGCTGCGAGGACCCGTTCGCGCGTATCGACCGACACGCGCGTCGAACCCTTCGCACCGCTGAGCGCGGAGGACGCCGCCGCACCAGAAACTCCCGCCTCTCGCGCGACGTCAGCAAGCGTGGGCAACTTGTGACGACGGCTCTTCAGCGGCTTGGAAGGCTGGGGTATCGGAGCGGACACTTCCGGGGGCTGGAGACGGGGGCGCGGCACTCTAGCATCGCGTCTGGCTGGAACCGCTGGAGTCCTTCAGCCGAATCAATGCTGCCAAGGCAGCTCTGTGCTTACCTTCGCCAGCTTGCGGCCGGCCCCAGGGGCAGCGTCGCCCCGCCTCTCAAGCCTTCACTTCGACCACCTGCTCAAAGCCGCCGAAGATCATGCGTTTGCCGTCGAAGGGGATGGGCGGGTTGCCGGGGTTGGCCGGATCCATGCGCGGGTCTTCCATCATCTGCTTCATGCCTGCGTCGCGCGTGGCCTTGTCGGGCCATTCGACCCAGGAAAAGGCCACCGTCTCCTCGGCCGTGGCCTGGACTGCGCGGCGGAAATCGGTGACCTTGCCGTCGGGGACGTCGTCGCCCCAACTTTCGATCACACGGATGGCGCCCAGCTCGATGAACATCGCGTCGAAATGGCGCGCGTGCTCGATGAACTTCTGCTTGTTGGCGCTGGGGACCGCGATCACGAAACCATCGATGTAGGACATGTCTTCACTCCTGTTCAGTTGACCGGACGGGCGCCCGCCTGAGGGCACCTCGTATCCCCTCGACGAACGACGGGAAGCCAAATCGACATGGCGTGCCTGGCACGCGCGCAGCTTGACTCAGGACACGAGAGCGAAGGTGACGTAGCCGCCACCCTCCTCGGCCAGGTGCTTGATGCCCGATGTGCTGGCACTGATCGCAGTGAACTTGAGCTGCTGCTGGGTTTCCTTGGCGTGCTTGGCAAGGTCCAACGCCGTGGCCAGCCTTTCGCTGGCATGAGGCGCCAGATCGGCGTAATGAAGTTCGAGGCTCGCTCCGGCGGTCATGAGCGATTTCAGGAACGCGGGTTGGAGCGTGTTGCTGTGCATGGGATGTCTCCGTGGGTTTTGGGGCAGCATAGTCCCGCAGAGCCATCACATCGGCAGCGCGATTGCAGGTCGGCTCGTCAGGTCAAGGGCGGCACACCGTCGTCGAGCTCGCGAGCCACGTCGGCGCTCAGCTCACCGGTTCCGGCATGACGCCGCTCGCGAGCGTGGGCCTTGCCGAGCGCTGATTCGAGCGCCTTCTTCAACTTGTCGGCCGCGCCCTGGATGGCGACGTGCAGGTTTTCGGCCTGATGCTTGACCGCGGTGTTCTTCAACC
The DNA here is from genome assembly GCF_054177665.1 of Roseateles sp. P5_E8. NCBI lineage: Bacteria > Pseudomonadati > Pseudomonadota > Betaproteobacteria > Burkholderiales > Sphaerotilaceae > Roseateles > Roseateles sp. P5_E8. The sequence continues at coordinate 169,835 of NZ_JBGCUM010000008.1, forward strand.
CGGCCACGCGCGCCTCCATCAGGCAGCGCATGCCATCGGCGCCGGACTTCTCGCTGCCGTTGACGTCGCCCAGGTGGGCCTCGACATGGGTCACCTGGCCCTCGAAGTGGCCAACGGCGCTGCGGATCACGGTCTCGACGTGTTCGATGAGCTTTTCGCGGCCCTCAACATGGTTGTCGGTCTCGACGTGCACTTGCATGGCATTCCCTTTCAGTGCACGGACATCGCACGGTATTGGTGAGGGGCAATCATCGTGCCATTAAGGAGACTGCAGGCCGATGGCCGCCCACAGCGCCATCGCCGCCGCTCGGTCATCCCGCCCGCGAACCATGGGTCGTTGCAGATAGAAGTCCAGCGTCGGCCCGGCCGGTGTGCCGGCGCAGACATCGGAAAAGCTGCCATCCGCGTCGATGCGGCTTCGCACGCCGGTCCATGCGCGGGTGATGGCGGCGTCGACTTGATTTGCGGGCAGCCAGCCGTGCCGGCGTGCCGTGGCCATTGCGGTCAGGGTCATGGCCGTGACGGTCAGCTCGCCGGTGGATGGGCCATGGTCCAGCACCTGGCGCCAAAGGCCGTCCGGGCCTTGCAGCGGCAGCAGGGCTTGCAGGTGTATTTGCAGACGCGCGAGCAGCTGGGCGCCGGCAGCGGATGCGGGCGACACCGGCCCGGCCAGCGCCAGCGCGAGCGCCAACGATGCGAAGCCGTTGCCGCGACCCCAGGCGACGGGCGAGCCTTCGGCATGGTCGAACAGGCCGTCGGGTCGTTGCAGGCGCGCGGCCAGGTCCAGCAGCGACGCGCCCAGGGCTTCGACGGCGCGCGGCTGCTCGGCAGCGGGCAGCAGCGGCAGCGCGCGGTCGAACAGCAGCGCGGGCATGAAGAGGTCGTCCGTCCAGGCGCGCAGGCCGGCGAGGCGCGGGCCTTGCGGTGTGTCGACGATTGCCGTGCGCACGGCGTCCCGGGCCAGCTCGCCCGCCGCCGCGTCGCCGTCGAAACAGGCCGCCTCGGCAAAGGCGGCGTAACCCGCGCGCAGCGGCCAGGCGGCGGGCGGCGTGGCCGGGGCGGCCTGCCGCAGCT
>NZ_JBGCUM010000071.1:0-22162 GCF_054177665.1 Roseateles sp. P5_E8
TGCGCCGTGCGCCGGCTCCCGCGCCGGTCGCCGCGCCGGCGCCCGTCGTCGCCCACACGCCGGCGCCCGTGGCCCCATCCGCACCGCAGCCCTCCACCGCCCTGCCCAAGCCCCAGGGCATGCCGGCACCCAAGGCCGTGCGCACCCATGAGGAACTGCGCCGCCAGGCCGCCGAGCGCCTCGTCATGGCCAACCCCGAGCGCAGCTACATGACGCCAGCGCCCTCRCATCTGCTGACGGTCATCGTGCTGGACGTGGAAGTGAAGGCCGACGGCAGCGTGCGCAAGATCAATGTCGTCCGCCCGCCCAGGTTCGGCCCCGAAACGCTGCAGATGGCCATCGACGCCGTGCACCGCGCCGCACCGTTCGGCGACGTGCGCCGCATGCCCGAGCCGTGGCGCTTCACCGAGACCTTCCTCTTCGACGAGGACCGCCGCTTCAAACCGCGCAGTCTGGACTGAGGGTTCGCCACCACAAGCAGGCGGTGGCGATGCCCCAGGGTTGGGCACAATCAAAGCCATGTTCCTGACCGTCCCGACTCTGCTGACCTGGGCCCGCATCGTGGCCATCCCGCTGATCGTCGGGGTGTTCTACCTGGACATGACGCCCGCCCACCAGAACCTGCTCGCGACGGTGATGTTCGTCGTCGTCGCGCTGACCGACTGGCTGGACGGCTATCTGGCCCGCAAGCTCAACCAGACTTCGTCCTTCGGTGCCTTCCTCGATCCGGTGGCCGACAAGCTGATGGTCTGCTCCGCGCTGCTGGTGCTGCTCAAGCTGCAGCGCGTGGATGCCTTCGTCGCCCTGGTCATCATCGGTCGCGAGATCACCATCTCCGCGTTGCGCGAGTGGATGGCCCAGATCGGCGCGGCCCGCAGCGTCGCCGTGCACATGGTCGGCAAGCTCAAGACCACCGCGCAGATGGTGGCCATCCCCTTCCTGCTGTACGACGGTCCTCTTTTTGGCGTCATCTCCACCCATCTATGGGGGACCTGGCTCATCTATGCGGCCGTGGTGCTGACCATCTGGTCGATGGTCTATTACATGCGCAAGGCCGTGCCGGAAATCCGCGCTAAAGCGCGTTGAAGCGCGCTGACCAGACACCCCTCAAACGAGTTGTATCGGGACTTTTCCCGCCCCTCGCGGCGTCTGGCGCGCGTCTAGAATCCGCTTCCCCGCGCGAGCCCGGGCCGTCGATTTGGCGGCCTCCCATGGCTCCCGGCAGTACGCGGGCAAGCATTCGCATAGCAGCTCTGCATCTCGGTCATGGGTGCATGGCCCAACCGCTGAATCGTCAATCTGGGGGCACGAGTGAACAAGTCCGAATTGATCGAGCACATCGCCAAGCAGGCCGACATCTCCAAGGCCGCCGCTGGCCGTGCGCTCGAGGCCGTCATCGGCGGTGTCAAGACGACGCTGAAGAAGAACGGCACCGTCTCGCTGGTGGGCTTCGGCACCTTCAGCATCACCAAGCGCGCCGCGCGCGCCGGCCGCAACCCGCGCACCGGCGATACGATCAAGATCAAATCGGCCAAGGTGCCCAAGTTCAAACCCGGCAAGGCGCTCAAGGACGCCGTGAACTGAACTGATAATTCAGTCGGTCCCAGGTTTCTCCCGGTTTTTCCCGGGCGCTTAGCTCAGTTGGTAGAGCACCTCCCTTACACGGAGATTGTCGGCGGTTCGAGCCCGTCAGCGCCCACCATAGAATGCGACTCCCCTCGAAGGCGAACCTCGGTTCGCCTTTGTTGCGTCATGACTTGCGTTTGATGCGCGCCCACTTGGTCGCGCAAGGCCGCACACGATCCCTCAAGGCTTTCGAGATGTTTGAATTCGTCCGCGCTCATACGCGCCTGTTCCAGTTCATCCTGCTGCTGCTGATCCTGCCGTCCTTCGCCTTCGTCGGCATGCAGGGCTACACCAGCATGATGGGTGGCGCCAACGCCGGCGTGGCCAGCGTCGATGGCCGCAAGATCACCCAGGCCGAGTGGGACGTCGCCCTGCGCGAGCAGGCCGACCGGATCCGCCGCCAGAACCCCAGCGTCGACGCCAAGCTGCTCGACACGCCCGAGATCAAGCGGCAAGCCCTCGACGGCCTCGTCAGCGAGCGCACGCTGCAGGCTGCCGCCAATCACCAGCACTTCACACCCGGCGCCGACGCCGTCAACGCGCGCTTCTGGAACGACCCGCAGTTCGCCTTCCTGCGCAACCCCGACGGCACGGTCAACAAGGCCATCCTCGCTGCCCAGGGCATGACGCCGTCCGGCTTCCTTGAGCGCCTGCGCCAGGACTACGCGCTGCGCCAGGTCACCGCGCCCGTCGAGACCTCCACGGTTGTCGGTACCGCCAACGCCAAGCTCGCCTTTGACTCACTGCTGCAGCAGCGCGAAGTGCAAGTGCAGCGCTTCGACATCAAGGACTTCGCCGCCAAGCTCAACCCGAGCGACGCCGAGCTCGAGGCCTTCTACAAGGACCCGGCCAACGCCGCCGGCTTCCAGCTGCCCGAATCGGCCCAGATCCAGTACCTCGTGCTGGACCTGGAGGCGCTGAAGAAGGATGTCAGCTTCACCGAGGAAGACCTGCGCAAGTACTACGACGAGAACGCCTCGCGCTACGGCGTGCCGGAAGAGCGTCGCGCCAGCCACATCCTCATCAAGGCCGAGCGCAGCGCGCCCGCCGACGAGCGCGCCAAGGCCAAGGCCAAGGCCGAGGAATTGCTGGCCCAGGTGCGCAAGAACCCCGCGTCCTTCGCCGAAGTCGCCAAGAAGAACTCGCAGGACGAGGGCTCGGCGGTCAACGGCGGCGACCTCGACTTCTTTGGCCGTGGCGCCATGGTCAAGGAGTTCGACGCCGMCGTCTACGCGATGAAGCAGGGCGAGATCAGCAACCTCGTCGAGACCGACTTCGGCTTCCACATCATCCAGTTCACCGGCACCCGTGGCGGCGAGAAGAAGCCCTTTGACGCCGTGCGCGCCGAGGTCGAGTCCGAAGTGCGCAAGCAGCTCGCCCAGCGCCGCTATTCCGAGGCCGCCGATCAGTTCGGCAATCTCGTCTACGAACAGTCCGACAGCCTGCAGGCCGCCGCCGACAAGCTCAAGCTGACTATCCAGACCGCCACGGTCGCTCGCCAGCCGCAGCCGGGTGCCCTCGGCCCGCTGGCCTCGCCCAAGCTGCTGGACGCCGTCTTCGGCGCCGACGCGCTGCGCAACAAGCGCAACACCGAGGCTGTCGAGACCGGCCCCAGCCAGCTCGTCTCGGCCCGCGTCACGCAGCACAACCCGACCCGCGTGCCGCCGCTGGCCGACGTGAAGGACAAGGTGCGCAGCCTGCTCGTCAACAAGCTCGCTACCGCAGATGCCAAGAAGGCTGGCGAGGCCCGCCTGGCCGCGCTGAAGGCCAACGGTGCCGACACCGCCGGCCTGGAGGCCGCCGTCACCGTCTCGCGCGCCAAGCCGCTGAACCTCACGCGCGCCCAGCTCGAAGCCGTGCTCGGCGCCGACGCGGCCAAGCTGCCGGCGGCCGTCGGCGTTGCGGCGGAAGACGGCAGCTATGTCGTCGTGCGCATCAACCAGCTGCAGCCGCGCGACCCCGCCGTCATCGACGACAAGCGCGCCACCCAGCAATACGCCAGCGCCTGGGCCCGCGCCGAAAGCCAGGCCTATCTGGCTGCGCTCAAGTCCCAGTACAAGGCCGTCATCAAGGTCGCCGCTCCGGCGTCGGCTGCCAGCGCACCCTGATTTTTGCGCTATACTGCGTGGCTCTGCGGTGGTTGTAGCTCAGTTGGTAGAGTCCAGGATTGTGATTCCTGTTGTCGTGGGTTCGAGCCCCATCAGCCACCCCAAAAAATCTCGATGAGAATCGAAAGAAACGGACGCCTCGGCGTCCGTTTTCTTTTGTGCGCTGCGCCCCAGCATGGGCGCACTCTTGCGGGGCCTGGCTACAGCAGGAACAAGGCCGCCGCCACCGCCGTCGGCAGCAGGGCGCCGAGCAGCAGGCCGCCCGCGCCGATGGATTCGTCCTCGAAACCGCGCTTGAGCAGGGCCACGCCGGCCGGGTTGGGTGCGTTGGCGATGACGGTCAGGCCGCCGCCCGCCACGGCGCCGGCAACCAGCATGTACTTGGCCGGGTCTGACATGCCCTCGATCAGCGAACCCAGATAGGTCAGCGCCGCGTTGTCGGTAATGGCGGTCAGCCCCAGCGCGCCAAAGAACAGCGCCGTGGGCTGCAGGCTGGACACGATGGGTTGCAGCCACCATTGCTGCATGCCGCCCAGCACCACCAGGCCGGCCAGGAAGAAGCCCACCAGCAGCGCCTCCTTCAGGATCAGCGGCGTCTGGTGCTTTTCGTAGGCCTGCGCAAAGCCGAGAAAGAGCAGGAACAGCCCCAGGAAGATGACCGGATGGTGGGCGAACACCACCACGCCGGCCAGGAAGGCCAGGTGGATGGCCATGACGAGCGCAGGCACGGGCGGCGGCGCCTCGCCGGCCGCGTCGGGCGCCTCGTCGCGCAGATGCTTGCGCAGCAGCACGGTGATGGCCGTGGCATTGATGAGCACCGCGATGGCCGCCTTCCAGCCGAAGGTGGCGGCCATGAAGGCGCTGCTCCACTGCCAGGTGGCCGCCACCATCAGCACCGGCGGCGCGGCGAAGGAGGTCAGCGTGCCGCCGATGGAGATGTTGACGAAGAGCGCGCCCAATGCGAGGTACTTGATCCGTTCCGGGATACCGATGTGGAAGACGCGCGGGGCCAGCATCAGAGCGGCCAGCGTCATCGCGGCAGGCTCGGTGATCAGCGAGCCGATCAGCGGCACGATGGCCATGCACAGCCAGGTCTGCGCCGTGACGCCCCGCATGGGCATCAGTCTGGCGAGGGCCGCCACCAGCGCCTTGATCGCCTCAAGCACCGGCCGGGAGCCGGCCACGACCATGATGACGAAGACGAACAGTGGCTCGACGTACTGGCGGGTCTCGGCGTACTCGACGGCCTGAGCGCCGCCCTGCACGACCGCCATCACGGCGACCAGCACGACGGCCCAGAAGCCGAACACCACCTCGACCTCGCCGAGCAGGTGGAACAGGCCGGCATGGCGAGGATGGCGGTGGGCCAGGTGCTCGAAGAACTTGGTGGCGAAGGTGTGCACCAGGGCCAGGGCGAACAGGACGGCGGCGACGATTTCCATGCGAGGCTTCTAGCGGCAATGTGGCAGCGCCGCAGTGTCGCCAAGAAATCAGCGGCCAGGCGAAAGCCGGCCGCCATCACCGCCCAGACCCTCGATCAGGCCTCCAGGCGGAAGCTGGCGACGGCGCGGGTCAGCTGCTCGGCCTGCAGACGCAGGCTCTCGGCGGCGGCCGTGCTTTCCTCGGCCAGCGAGGCGTTGCGCTGGGTCATGTCGTCGAGCTGGCCCATGGACTGGTGGATCTCGACGATGCCTTGGTCCTGCTCGCGCGAGCTCTGGCTGATCTGGCCGACCATGGCCGACACGCGTTGCACCTGGGTGACGATCTCGCCCATGACGGCGCCGGTGCCGCGCACCAGTTCGCTGCTGTCCTGCACCTGCTCGACCGAGCCCTGCACCAGGCCCTTGATTTCGCGGGCCGCCTCGGCGCAGCGCTGGGCCAGCGTGCGCACTTCGCCCGCCACGACCGCGAAGCCGCGCCCCTGTTCGCCAGCACGCGCCGCTTCGACGGCGGCGTTCAGCGCCAGGATATTGGTCTGGAAGGCGATGCCGTCAATGGTGCCGATGATGTCGGCGATGCGCTTGCTGGAGGCTTCCAGCCGGCTGATCTGGCTGACCGCACGCTCGACCAGTTCGCCGCCGCGCTCGGCCACCGCACGGGCGCGGCCCGCCAACTGGTTGGCCTCCTGGGCATGCTCTGCGCCGGTCTTCACGTTGCCGCTGATCTGCTCGACGCTGGCGGTTGTCTGCTGCAGTGACGAGGCCTGCTCCTCGGTGCGGGCGCTGAGGTCCTGGTTGCCCTGGGCGATTTGCTGGCTGGCCGTGGCCACCGAGGCCACGCCTTCGCGCACCTCGGTGACGATGCCGCGCAGGCCTTGCTGCATCGCGCCCAGCGCGGTCAGCATGTCGGCGGCTTCGTCGCGGCCCCGAGCCGTGACGGGTTCGCTCAGATCACCGGCGGCCATGCGCCGGGCGTCGCGCACGGCGCGGCGCAGCGGGGCGACGATGGAATGGGTGAGGCTCCAGCACAGCAGGGAGCCCAGGGCCAGCAGCGCGGCGCCGCCGGCCAGCACCATCAGGCGCGCACGCTGGAAGAGCGAGTCGGCCTCGTCGGCCGACTTGCCGATGCGGGCGATCTCGCGCGCCTTGATCTCGTCGACTTGCTTGGTGTACGCGAGCTGCGACTCGCGCAAGCTGCGCTCCAGCAGGTCGGTGGCCTCGTGCATTTCGCCGGCCCTGATGTGCAGCAGGAAGGCGCCCAGGTCGTTCTCGAAGGCGTCGCCCAGCTTCTGGGCCTGGGCCAGCAGGCGGCGGCCCTCCTCGGAGCGCACGCTGGGCGTGATCTCGGCCCACAGCTGCCGGTTGTCCTCGCGCGCCTTGGCAATGGAGGCCAGCCAGCCGGTCTGCTTCTGCAGGTCGTCGTAGAGCAGGATGTTGCGGGTCTGCCGCGCGATCTTGTTGATGTTGTCGGCGACGGCGACGAGGCGCTCGACCTTGGGCAGGCGGTCGTCGCGGATGAAGCGCAACTGGTCGGCCAACTCGTGCAGGCCTCCCAGGGCGAGGGCGCAGAGCGTGCCCATGGCGAGCAGCAACACGAAGAAGCTGGTGGCCAGGCGGGGGCCGATCTTGAAGCGGGTCAGCAGTTGGATCATGGTGGGCAACGGGTTGTTGCCCAGGGCGCACGGGCCTGCCCTTGTGGGGCGGACGTTCTGGCGGCTCCGCTGCCGTGAGCGGCGCTGGCGCGCTGCTGTTAGGCCGGTGGCTTTGCGTATCCGGCTTTCGCGCGGACTTGCCCTGGACAGAAGAAGGTGGTGGCTTGACCCGGCCGCTGGCGGACGGGATGACACGAATTCTTACGTATGCGTAACAACTTGTATAGACAAGAAGTCGCCTCTTGGAGCGCCACCCCAAGGCGCCGATGACGGGGCCGTGCGGAGTTCACGGCGGGTGCCAGGGCTTGCCGGCCGACCATGAAAAAGGCCCGCCAGTGGCGGGCCTCGGTAGGGCGGGGAAGGATCAGGCCGCGACGGCCTTGGCCGTGTCGGCGTACTCCTCGATCTGGTCGAAGTTCAGGTACTTGTAGATGGCCGCGCCGTCCTTGTTCACGACGCCCATGGCCTCGTGGTACTCCTGCACCGTCGGGATGTGGCCCAGCTTGGAGGCGATGGCCGCCAGCTCGGCCGAGGCCAGGAACACGTTGGTGTTCTTGCCCAGGCGGTTGGGGAAGTTGCGGGTGGACGTGGACACGACGGTCGCGCCCTCGCGCACCTGCGCCTGGTTGCCCATGCACAGGCTGCAGCCCGGCATTTCGGTGCGCGCGCCGGCCGTGCCGAAGGCGGCGTAGTGGCCTTCCTTGATCAGCTCGCTCTGGTCCATCTTGGTGGGCGGGGCCACCCACAGCTTGACCGGGATGTCGCGCTGGCCGCCCAGCAGCTTGGCGGCGGCGCGGAAGTGGCCGATGTTGGTCATGCACGAGCCGATGAATGCCTCGTCGATCTTGGTGCCGGCGACTTCGGACAGGAATTTGGCGTCGTCCGGGTCGTTGGGGCAGCAGAGGATGGGTTCCTTGATGTCGGCCAGGTCGATCTCGATGACGTGGGCGTACTCGGCGTCCTTGTCGGCTTCCAGCAGTTCGGGGTTGGCCAGCCAGGCCTCGACCTTCTCGATGCGGCGTTGCAGCGTCTTCGCGTCGGCATAGCCGTCGGCGATCATGTTCTTCATCAGCACGACGTTGCTGGTGAGGTACTCCTTGATCGGCGCCGGGTTCAGCTTGATCGTGCAGCCCGCGGCCGAGCGCTCGGCCGAGGCGTCGCTCAGCTCAAAGGCTTGCTCGACCTTCAGGTCAGGCAGGCCTTCGATTTCCAGGATGCGGCCCGAGAAAGCGTTCTTCTTGCCGGCCTTGGCAACGGTCAGCAGACCGGCCTTGATGCCGTACAGCGGGATGGCATGCACGAGGTCGCGCAGTGTCACGCCCGGCTGCATCTCGCCCTTGAAGCGCACGAGCACCGACTCGGGCATGTCCAGCGGCATCACGCCGGTGGCAGCGCCGAAGGCGACGAGGCCGGAGCCTGCGGGGAAGCTGATGCCGATGGGGAAGCGGGTGTGCGAGTCGCCGCCGGTGCCGACCGTGTCGGGCAGCAGCAGGCGGTTCAGCCAGCTGTGGATGACGCCGTCACCCKGGCGCAGCGACACGCCGCCGCGGTTGCTGATGAAGGCAGGCAGCTCGCGGTGGGTCTTCACGTCCACGGGCTTGGGATAGGCGGCCGTGTGGCAGAAGGACTGCATGACCAGGTCGGCCGAGAAGCCCAGGCAGGCCAGGTCCTTCAGCTCGTCGCGGGTCATCGGGCCGGTCGTGTCTTGCGAGCCGACCGTCGTCATCTTGGGCTCGCAGTAGGTGCCCGGGCGCACGCCCTGGCCTTCCGGCAGGCCGACCGCGCGGCCGACCATCTTCTGCGCCAGCGTGAAGCCGGCCTTGGTTGCCACGGGCGGCGAGGGCAGGCGGAACAGCGTGCTGGCAGCCAGGCCCAGGAACTCGCGCGCCTTGGCGGTCAGCGAGCGGCCGATGATGAGGTTGATGCGGCCGCCGGCGCGCACTTCGTCGAACAGCACGTCGCTCTTGAGCTTGAAGGTGGCGACCGTCTCGCCGTTCTTCACCAGCTTGCCTTCATAGGGCAGCACGTCGATGACGTCGCCCATTTCCAGCTTGGACACGTCCACTTCGATGGGCAGCGAGCCGGAGTCTTCCTGTGTGTTGAAGAAGATCGGCGCGATCTTGCCGCCCAGCGTGACGCCGCCGAAGCGCTTGTTCGGCACGAAAGGGATGTCCTGGCCCGTGGCCCAGATGACCGAGTTGGTGGCGGACTTGCGGCTGGAGCCGGTGCCGACGACGTCGCCGACGTAGGCGACCAGGTGGCCCTTCTTCTTCAGGTCCTCGACGAACTGCATCGGGCCGCGCTTGCCGTCTTCCTCGGGGGTGAAGGCTGCGTCGGCGCGTGTGTTCTTCAGCATGGCCAGGTAGTGCAGCGGGATGTCCGGGCGACTCCAGGCGTCGGGGGCGGGCGACAGGTCGTCGGTGTTGGTCTCGCCGGGCACCTTGAAGACGGTGACGGTGATCTTGGTGTCGACCTCGGGGCGCGACGTGAACCACTCGGCGTTGGCCCAGCTCTGCATCACGTCCTTGGCGTACGCGTTGTCGGCCTTGGCCTTGGCGGCGACGTCGTTGAAGAAGTCGAACATCAACAGCGTCTTCTTCAGGCCCTCCGCGGCCACGCCGGCAACTTCGGCGTCGTCCAGCAGCTCGATCAGCGGATGCACGTTGTAGCCACCCACCATGGTCCCGAGCAGCTCCGTGGCCTTGGCCTTTGAAATGAGGCCCACGGTGATGTCGCCGTGCGCGACCGCAGCCAGGAACGAGGCCTTGACCTTGGCCGCGTCGTCCACGCCCGGGGGCACGCGATGGGTCAGCAGGTCCAGCAGGAAGGCGTCTTCACCAGCGGGCGGGGCCTTGATCAGCTCGATCAGCTCGGCGACCTGCTTGGCTTCCAGGGCAAGGGGCGGGATACCGAGGGCGGCGCGTTCAGCGGCGTGTTGGCGGTAGGCGGTGAGCATGGGGGGTCTCCAGTTAAGTCAGGCAGAAATCAGGCGCCAGGCACGATGACCTTGAGGCCCTTGAAATAGTCGCGAAAGAAACCTTGGTCGCGGGTGATGAGCGCCTGGCACTGCAACAGGGCATGGGCGCCGATGAGGAAGTCGGGAACGGTGCGCGGGCCGGCCGCAGCCTCGCCGGCGGCTCTGCGGCGCTCTTTGTAGCGGCGCTGCATTTCGCCGGCGCGAACGGCAGCGCGGGACTCGATGGGGGAATAGACGATGCCGACACCTTCGAGAGCGTCCAGCAGTTCGGCGCCGAAACCCAGGCCCGATACAACTTCGCTCAGCACGACGTCGCAAGCAACAACCGGGCCGCGCGACAGGGCCTGGCGCAGGCAATCTTCTGCGGCCTCGGCGCCGGTATCGCCGCCCAGCAGGTCGACGAGAACGGAAGAGTCGATGGCGATCACAGGTCGACCGGATCGCCTGGCGCGCGACCGCGCAGTTCGCGCATGACGTCGTCGGTCGTCGTGCCCTCGGGCAGCTTGAAGCGCCCGCGCAGCTTGGCGAGCGCGTCGTCGACGTTCTTGCGCAGGATGATGCGCCCGCCGTCCAGCTCGACCTTGAGCGTGGTGCCCTTGGTCAGGCCGAGGGCGTCTCGGACGGCTTTGGGCAGGGTGATCTGCCCGCGTTCGGCAACGGTGGCTTCCATGGCGGCCTCCAGCGGCTGAGCGCCACGGGGCCGCAGCGACTCAGGTATGCATCAGAAAGTATGTATTCATTCTACATACCTGTGCCTGGATGTTTCAACCTGGATTCGGCGGTTGGGCGCGCCCGAGGGGCTGGCGAGGCGGGTCACTGGCAAGGCGAGAGTGCGCGGCGGGCTCTCTGCCCGCAAGCGCGAGCAACGCAGCCAGAGGCCCGAAGCGACAGACCAGCGGGCGTGCAGCGCTGCTCACGAAGTGGTGAAGCCCGCAAAGTAGCCAAGATGTTGATGCACGGAGACTTTCGATGAGTAGCGAGCGGTCAACTGCCGGATCTAGGTTCAGGCCGGCTGGCTCATTTGYCGGCCGTGGGCGTGATGCCCAGGCTGCTGCGCGCTGCGGCGGCGGCTTCGGCCTCGGGGTCGTTGATCCTGGCGGCCTTGGCGGCTTCCATCAGCTTGGTCTGCTCGGGGTGGACGCAGTCGTCCAGCAGGCGCTGGCCGATCTTGGTGTCCAGCAGCATGGACTTGTTGGCGATCTGGATCATCAGCGTGCGGCCGGTCACGTCCTCCAGGCGCAGCGCGCCGGTGGACGACAGCACGGGCTTCATCGTGATGAACAGCTTCTTCCAGGCGACGTTGATGTAGCCGGCCACCTTGGGGTGCTTGTCGATACGCACGGTCTCCTTGAACTCGCAGGCGTAGTCGCCGAGGTAGGCGCGCTCGGCGGCGGCGAGTTGGGCTTCGTCGGCATCCGTCAGCACGGGCTCGGGCGGCGGGGGCGGCGTCTTCTTGGCGGGCGCGGCCTTAGCCACCGGCTTGGCGGCGGGCTTGGCTGCAACGGGCTTGGTGGCTGCCTTGGTGGGCGGCGTCTGTGCCAGAACGGGAAGGGCGGCGCAGAGGATCAGGGCAGCGGCGCTGCGGCGGAGCGGGGGAAACTGCATCGGAAGTGGGGGTGAGAGAAGAATGAAATGAGGCGCCGAATCATGGCCTTGAACAGGCCGCGCCGCAGTGAGCAGATGTAGGCATTGTCCGGCGCGAAAAATCGCACACGGCACCGTGATTTACCCGATGGCTACTGGGAAAAACGCCTGCTGCGCCTCGGCGGGCAACACGCGGCCGGTGCGTTCGGCGCGCTCCAGCACGGTCCAGAAATAGCGGTAGCTGGCGCGGTCGTGCAGCCGGTCACGGAAGGAGGTCGGTGCCCAGTGCGCGGCGTGCGCGGCCAGCAGCAGCTCGGCGGCTTCGTCGATCTCGTCGGCGGCCGGCGCGAAGGCTTCGACGATGGGGCGGATCTGGTCGGGGTGGATGCTCCACATGCGCGTGTAGCCAAACTCGCGTGCTGCGCAGCGCGCGGCGGCGGACAGGCGTTCGGCATCGCGGAACTCGGTGACGACGCAGTGCGAAGGCGTCTTGCCGAAGGCGTGTGCGGCGGCGGCGATCTCCAGCTTGGCGCGCACGACCAGCGGATGCTCGAACTGCCCCGGCAGCTCCATCGCCGTCTTGGGGATGGCGCCGCCATGCGCGGAGACGAAGTCCATCAGGCCGAAGGACAGAGATTCGATACGTGGGTGGGCGGCGATGCGGAAGACCTCGCGCAGCGCACCGTGGGTCTCGATGAGCACCTGCAGCGGCAGCTTCGGCTGGCCGTGGCGATCGCAGGCGGCGTCGATGGCAGCAGCGGCGCGCTCCACGTCGTCGGCGCTGTCGGGCTTGGGGAGCATCAGATAGGCCAGGCGCTGGCCGGCCTTGGCGATCAGCGTGTCGACATCGGCCGCGAAGGCGGCGTGGCCAAAAGGATGGACGCGCGCGCCGACACGGCCGAAGCGGTTGGCGGCGCTCGTGGCCAGCTCGGCGATCAGCAGCGCGTGCTCGGCCTCGCCGCCGAYCGGGGCGCCRTCYTCGSMGTCSAGCGTGAYGTCGAASACSGGGCCSARYTCGGCCTGCAGSGCSAGGCTCTTGCGCATGCGCGCCTCGACGCCGCAGTAGTGATCGACGACAGGCAGCACGTCGCGCGGCGCTTCATGCCCGAACAGGGCCTGGCGAGGGTGGAGAAGGGCGTTCATCAAAGAAAAAAGGGCCGGCGATGCCGACCCTTTTGCAGTGGGCTTGGCCCGATTACAGCAGGTGCTTCACGCCGTCCTGCTCGTCCGTCAGTTCCTTCAGCGTCTTGTTGATGCACTCCTGCGAGAAGGCGTCGATCTCGATGCCCTGGACGATCTTGTACTCGCCGCCTTCGGTGGTGACGGGGTAGCCGAACATGACTTCCTTGGGGATGCCGTATTCGCCGCCCGACGGAATGCCCATCGTCACCCACTTGCCGTTGCTGCCCAGGGCCCAGTCGCGCATGTGGTCGATGGCGGCGTTGGCGGCCGAGGCGGCCGACGACAGGCCGCGAGCGGCAATGATGGCCGCGCCGCGCTTGCCGACGGTAGGCAGGAAGACCTCACGGTTCCACTGCTCGTCGTTGATCAATTCCTTCACCGACTGGYCGTCGATGGTGGCGTTGCGATAGTCGGCGTACATCGTCGGCGAGTGGTTGCCCCACACGGCCAGCTTTTCGATGGAGGCGACGGCCTTGCCGGTCTTGGCGGCCAGTTGGCTGGCAGCGCGGTTGTGGTCCAGGCGCAGCATGGCGGTGAAGTTCTTGGCCGGCAGGTCCGGGGCCGACTTCATTGCGATGTAGGCATTGGTGTTGGCGGGGTTGCCCACCACCAGCACCTTGACGTTGCGCGAGGCCACGGCGTTGAGGGCCTTGCCCTGCGTCGTGAAGATGGCGCCGTTGATGGACAGCAGCTCGGCGCGTTCCATGCCGGGGCCGCGCGGGCGCGAGCCAACCAGCAGTGCGTAGTCGGTGTCCTTGAAGGCGGTCAGCGGGTCGCTGTGCGCTTCGATGCCGGCCAGAAGCGGGAAGGCGCAGTCTTCGAGTTCCATGATGACGCCCTTCAGGGCGTTCTGAGCCTTCTCGTCGGGAATCTCCAGCAGTTGCAGGATGACGGGTTGGTCCTTGCCCAGCATTTCGCCCGAGGCGATGCGAAACAGCAGGGCATAGCCAATCTGGCCGGCGGCGCCGGTGACGGCGACGCGAACGGGTTTCTTGCTCATGAAAGTCTCCGAAGGGGCAGTTGAAAAAGCGGGCTAGGGCGTGCTGCCCTGAACCCGACAAGTGTAGGGGCAGACCCTGTGCTGCAATGCGCCAATGCCCGCCGCCAAGCCCAGGTCTCCCGCGCCGCTCTACGAACAGATCCGCCAGTTGATCGTCGCGGCGCTGGCTGCCGGCGAGTGGCGGCCCGGCGACGCGCTGCCGAGCGAGGCGGCGCTGGCCGAGCGCTTCGGCGCCAGTGCCGGCACGGTGCGGCGGGCGCTGGACGAGCTGACGGCCGCGCACATCGTCGAGCGCCGCCAGGGCAGCGGCACCTTTGTGTCCACGCATGCCGCGCCGCGCCAGCAGTTCCGCTTCCTGCGCCTGGTGGCGGACGACGAGGCGCGCGGCTTCACGCGCGAGTTGCTGGGCTGCCGCCGCGTGCGCGCCTCGGCCGATGTCGCCCGGGCGCTTGGCCTGCGCACGTCCGAGCCCGTCATTGAAGTCCGCCGGCTGTTGCATCGGCGTGACCGACCCGTCGTGCTTGATGAACTCTGGCTTCCCGAGCGGCATTTCGAAGGCCTGAACGCAGAAGTGATAGCAGCCCACCCCGGCACGCTGTATGCGCTCTTTGAGTCGAGTTTCGGCGTGCACATGGTGAGGGCCGAGGAGAAGCTGCGCGCCGTCGCCGCGACGCCGCAAGCGGCGGCGCTCCTGCATGTTCCCCTGGGAGAGCCGCTGCTCAGCGTCGAGCGCCTGGCCTATACCTACGGCGACCGGCCGGTCGAATTGAGGCGCGGGCTCTACCACACCAGCGTCGATCACTACCGCAATGAGTTGAACTGAAACTGACGATGGCGCAGTGCAGCATGAAGGCGGTTCGGGTGAACGCTTGGCCCTAGAATTGTTTGGTTTCACCTCGATTACGCAGGGCCGACCCATGACGGACAGTGCAAAGCCAAGACCCGTATACCGAAATATTCACGTCACCCAGATCCTGTCCTACCGCCTGCCTCCCGCCGGCATCGTCTCGATCCTGCATCGCATCAGCGGCCTGCTGATGTTCCTGCTACTGCCGTTCGTGATGTGGATGCTGGATGCAAGCCTGACGTCGGAGATCTCGTACGACGGCTTCACCAACGTTTTCGCGGCCGGCGTCGTCGGCCTGCCGGGCTGGTTCGTCAAGCTCGTCGCGCTGGGCCTGCTGTGGGCCTATCTGCTGCACTTCATCGCCGGCGTGCGCCATCTGTGGATGGATGCGACGCACAGCGTCAGCAAGGCCCAGGGCCACAACTCGGCGCTGGTGACCCTGGTCCTGAGCACGGCGCTGACGTTGCTGCTCGGCGCCAAGCTGTTCGGCCTGTACTGACAAGGACAACAACATGAGTACTTTCGGCTCCAAGCGCATCGTCGTTGGCGCGCACTACGGCCTGCGTGACTGGCTTGCCCAGCGCGTCACCGCCGTGCTGATGGCCTTGTTCACCGTTGCGGTGCTGGCCCGCTTCCTGATGCCCGGCGAACTGGGCTACGACCATTGGGCAGGCGTTTTCGCGCCGCAGTGGATGAAGCTCCTGACCTTCGTGGCCATCGTCGCGCTGGCCTATCACGCCTGGGTGGGCGTGCGGGACATCTGGATGGACTATGTGCAGCCGGTCGGCATCCGACTGACCCTGCAGGTGATTTCTATCGTGTGGTTGCTCGGCTGTGCCGGTTGGGCCATCCAGGTGCTGTGGAGACTCTGATGACGACGGCAAAGATTTCGACCCGCAAGTTCGACGTGGTCATCGTCGGAGCCGGCGGCTCCGGCATGCGCGCCTCGCTGCAGCTGGCGCTGGCCGGGCTGAACGTGGCCGTGCTGTCCAAGGTCTTCCCGACCCGCTCGCACACCGTCGCCGCCCAGGGCGGCATCGGCGCGTCCCTGGGCAACATGTCCGAGGACAACTGGCACTACCACTTCTTCGACACCGTCAAGGGCTCGGACTGGTTGGGCGACCAGGACGCCATCGAGTTCATGTGCCGCGAGGCACCCAAGGTCGTCTACGAGCTTGAGCACTTCGGCATGCCGTTCGACCGCAACGCCGACGGCACCATCTACCAGCGCCCGTTCGGCGGCCATACCGCAAACTATGGCGAAAAGCCCGTGCAGCGCGCCTGCGCTGCGGCCGACCGCACCGGCCACGCAATGCTGCACACGCTGTATCAGCAGAACGTCAAGGCGCGCACCAACTTCTTCGTCGAGTGGATGGCACTGGACCTGATCCGCGACGCCGAGGGCGACGTGGTCGGCGTGACCGCGCTGGAGATGGAGACCGGCGAGGTCCACATCCTCCAAGGCAAGACCGTGCTGCTGGCCACCGGCGGCGCCGGGCGCATCTTTGCAGCCAGCACCAATGCCTTCATCAACACCGGCGACGGCCTGGGCATGGCGGCGCGCGCCGGCATTCCGCTGGAAGACATGGAGTTCTGGCAGTTCCACCCCACGGGCGTGCACAACGCCGGCGTGCTGCTGACCGAAGGCTGCCGTGGCGAAGGCGCCATCCTGCGCAACGCCAACGGCGAGCGCTTCATGGAGCGCTACGCGCCGACGCTGAAGGACCTGGCGCCGCGCGACTTCGTCTCGCGCTGCATGGACCAGGAGATCAAGGAAGGCCGAGGCTGTGGTCCGAACAAAGACTACATCAACCTCGACATGACCCACCTGGGTGGCGAGACGATTGCCAAGCGCCTGCCCTCGGTGCTGGAGATCGGCCACAACTTCGCCAACGTCGACATCACGAAGGAACCCATCCCCGTCGTGCCGACCATCCACTACCAGATGGGTGGCATCCCCACCAACATCCATGGCCAGGTGGTGGTGCCCAAGGACGGCAAGCCCAACGAGATCGTCAAGGGCTTGTACGCGGTGGGCGAATGCGCCTGCGTCAGCGTGCACGGTGCCAACCGCCTGGGCACCAACTCGCTGCTGGACCTGCTGGTGTTCGGCCGCGCGGCCGGCAACCACCTGGTGGCAGCGGACCTGGGCAAGCAGTCGTACAAGGCGCTGCCCGCCGACGCGGCCGACCGTTCGCTGGCCCGCCTGGCGCGCCTGGACGGCAGCACTGATGGCGAGTACGCCCAGGACGTGGCCAACGACCTGCGCGCCGCCATGCAGCAGCACGCGGGCGTGTTCCGCACGCAGGCCATGCTCAACGAGGGCGTGACGCAGATTGCCGCGATTGCCGAGCGGGTCAAGAACATCACGCTCAAGGACAAGTCCAAGGTCTTCAACACGGCGCGCATCGAGGCGCTGGAAGTGGAGAACCTGATCGAGGCGGCCAAGGCCACCATCGTCTCGGCCGCCGCCCGCACCGAGAGCCGTGGCGCCCACACCGTGAACGACTACGGCGACACACCGGCCCACCCCARCGGCCGCAACGACGAGCAGTGGATGAAGCACACGCTGTGGTACTCCGAGGGCAACCGGCTGGACTACAAGCCGGTCAATCTCAAGCCGCTGACTGTCGACTCCATCCCCCCGAAGGTCCGCACCTTCTGACGGCTAGCCGCCGAGGACACCCAAGATCATGAAGCGCACCTTCCAGATTTACCGCTACGACCCGGACAAGGACGCCAAGCCCTACATGCAGACCCTCGAGGTCGAGCTGGATGGCTCCGAGCGTATGTTGCTGGATGCCTTGAACAAGCTGAAGGCTGTTGACCCCAGCCTGTCCTTCCGCCGTTCCTGCCGCGAAGGCGTCTGCGGTTCGGACGCGATGAACATCAACGGCAAGAACGGCCTGGCCTGCCTGACGAATATGCGCACGCTGCCGGGCACCATCGTGCTCAAGCCGCTGCCGGGCCTGCCCGTCGTGCGCGACCTGATCGTCGACATGACGCAGTTCTTCAAGCAGTACCACTCGATCAAGCCCTACCTCGTCAACGACAACATCCCGCCCGAGACCGAGCGGCTGCAGTCGCCCGAGGAGCGCGACGAGCTCAATGGCCTGTACGAGTGCATCCTGTGCGCGAGCTGCTCGACGAGCTGCCCGAGCTTCTGGTGGAACCCCGACAAGTTCGTTGGCCCGGCAGGTCTCTTGCAGGCCTACCGCTTCATCGCCGACAGCCGCGATGAAGCCACCGCCGAACGCCTGGACAACCTCGAAGACCCGTACCGCCTGTTCCGCTGCCACACCATCATGAACTGCGTGGACGTCTGCCCCAAAGGGCTCAACCCCACGAAGGCCATCGGCAAGATCAAGGAATTGATGGTCCGCCGCGCGGTCTGACGATGGTTGAAGCAGTAGAGGCCCTGATTGATGAGCGTGCGCTGTCCAAGCTGCGCTGGCGCTGCCGTCGGGGCCTGCTCGAGAACGACATCCTCATCGAGCGCTTCTTCAACCGTCATCCCGATGGCATCAGCGTGACGCTGGCCGACGGCCTGACCGCCTTGATGGACCTGGCCGACAACGACCTTCTCGACCTGTTACTGCGCCGCAAGGAACCCAGTGGTGAAATCGACACTGCTGCGGTGCACAAAGTTCTTGCCGAACTGCGCACCTGAACTGATTTTCAATACTCAAAGGACTGCACCATGACCCCGTCCGACGTGAAAGCCACCCTGTCGTTCTCCGACGGCAGCCCCTCGATGGACTTGCCCCTGTACAAGGGCAGCATCGGCCCGGATGTCATCGACATCCGCAAGCTCTACGCGCAGACCGGCAAGTTCACCTACGACCCGGGCTTCCTGTCGACGGCGTCGTGCAACTCCACCATCACCTACATCGACGGTGACAAGGGCGAGCTGCTGTACCGCGGCTACCCCATCGAGCAACTCGCGGTGAACTGCGACTACCTCGAGACCTGCTACCTGCTGCTCTACGGAGAGCTGCCGAACGCGGCCGAGAAGGCCAACTTCGAAGACCGTGTGATGCACCACACCATGGTCAACGAGCAGATGCAGTTCTTCCTGCGCGGCTTCCGCCGTGACGCCCACCCGATGGCCGTCATGACCGRCCTGGTGGGTGCGATGTCGTCGTTCTATCACGACAGCACGGACATCAATAACCCCGAGCACCGCGAGATCTCGGCGATCCGTCTGATCGCCAAGATGCCGACGCTCGTGGCTATGGCCTACAAGTACACSRTCGGCCAGCCSTACATCTAYCCGMAGAACRACCTCASSTACGCCGGCAACTTCATGCGMATGATGTTYGCCACGCCSTGYGARGACTACRKSCCSAACCCSGTGCTGGTGCGCGCGATGGACCGCATCTTCAYSCTGCAYGCCGACCACGAGCAGAACGCGTCGACGTCCACCGTGCGCCTGTGCGGCTCGTCGGGCACCAACCCGTTCGCGGCCATCGCAGCCGGCGTGGCCTGCCTGTGGGGCCCCGCCCACGGCGGCGCCAACGAGGCCTGCCTGAACATGCTGGGCGACATCCAGAAGCAGGGCGGCGTCGCCCGCATCGGCGAGTTCGTCAACAAGGTCAAGGACAAGAACTCCGGCGTCAAGCTGATGGGCTTCGGTCACCGTGTCTACAAGAACTACGACCCGCGCGCCAAGCTGATGCGCGAGACCTGCCACGAGGTGCTGAGCGAGCTGGGCCTGGAAAACGACCCGCTGTTCGAACTGGCCATGAAGCTGGAAAAGATTGCGCTGGAAGACGAGTACTTCGTCGCCCGCAAGCTCTACCCGAACGTCGACTTCTACTCGGGCATCGTGCAGCGCGCCATCGGCATCCCGGTGCCGCTGTTCACGGCCATCTTCGCGCTGGCCCGCACGGTGGGCTGGATCGCCCAGCTCAATGAGATGATCGGCGACCCCGAGTACAAGATCGGCCGCCCGCGCCAGCTCTTCGTCGGCGCCACGCCGCGCGAAGTCAAGCCCATCGCCCAGCGCTGATCGGCTCTAGCTTCACGCGAACCCCTCGGTCCTCCGAGGGGTTCTTTCGTTTGGAGACCCCCAAATTCCATGGCCACTGCACCTGAGATCCTCGTCCTCGGCAGCGTCAACCGCGACCTCATCGTGCATGCGCCGCGCCTGCCGCTGCCGGGTGAGACCTTGCGTGGCCAGCGGTTTGGTTCCTGCCTGGGCGGCAAGGGTGCCAATCAGGCGGTGGCTGCGTCGCGACTGGGCGCGCACGTCGCCTTGGCGGCGCGTGTGGGCCTGTTGGAGAACGGCGCGGCCATGGTGGAGCAGCTGAAAGGCGAGGGCGTCGACACGCGCGCCATCGCCCAGCCGGCCGACGAGGTGCCGGGTGTTGCCCTCATCGTCGTCGGCGCCGAGGATGCCGAGAACCAGATCGTCACCGTCGCCGGCTCCAACGGCACGCTGCCGCTGGCGCAGGTCGAGGCCCTGGACTTGACGGGCCTGCGCTGGCTCATCGCCCAGCAGGAACTGCCACTGCCAAGCATCGCCCGCGCCTTCGAGCGTGCCCGCGCGGCCGGCGTGAGGACGCTGCTGAACGCGGCCCCTTACCGCCCCGGCTGCGAGTCCCTATTGCCCCTCGTCGACGTGCTGGTCGTCAACGCGCTCGAAGCCCAGGCCTTGGTCACGACTTTGGGCGGTGCGGCGGCCGAGCCGGAAGTGCTAGCCCAGGCGCTGCGTGCCAAGGGACCGGCCTCGGTGCTGGTGTCGCTGGGCGCGGATGGCCTGTGCTGGGTCGACGATCAAGGTACCCGCCGTGTGCCGRCCCGGCGCGTGAAGGCGGTCGACACCGTCGGTGCCGGCGATACCCTCGTCGGAGCGCTTGTCACCGCGCTGGCCGAGGGCCAACTCATCGAGAAGGCACTTGCCTTTGCCCAGGCCGCTGCGGCCCTGGCTGTCTCGCGCCCCGGCGTGCAGGACGCGATGCCGCGCCGCGACGAAGTCGAGCAACTGCTCGCACAGAACAACTGAAATCCCACAAGGAGAACACGATGTCCCAGACCCTGCTGCTGCCCCGTTGGCTGCTGACCATGAAGCCAGGCGAGCCCGTGCTCGACAACCATGCGCTGCTGATCGACGGCGAGCGTATTGCCGCCGTCGGCCCGCGTGCGGACCTGCTGGCCCAGTACCCGCAAGCCGAGCGTGTCGAGCTGCCCGAGCAGATCCTCATCCCCGGCCTCATCAACGGCCATGCGCACTCGGCCATGACGCTGCTGCGCGGTGTGGCCGACGACGTGCCGCTGATGGACTGGTTGCAGAACCACATCTGGCCGCTGGAGAAGAAGTGGGTCAGCGAAGAGTGGACCTATCTGGGCTCCAAGCTCGCGGCCGCCGAAGGCCTGCGCAGCGGCACGACCTATATCAACGACATGTACTTCTTCCCGACCGCGATGGCCCGCGCCGCCGTGGACTCGGGCGTGCGTGCCGCCGTGTCGATGAACGTCATCGACTTCCCCACTGGCTATGCCTCGGGCCCGGACGACTACATCGCCAAGGGCATCGCCGCCTACGAGCAGTACAAGGGCGAGAAGCTGCTCGACTGGACCAGCGCGCCGCACGCGCCCTACACGGTGTCGGACGAGACCTTCATCAAGCTGCGCGACCTGGCCGAGAAGCTGGACATCCAGATGCACTGCCACATCCACGAGACTGCGGGCGAGGTCGAGGACGGCATCAAGGCGCATGGCGTGCGGCCGATCGAGCGGCTGGACAAGCTGGGCCTGTTCAGCGAGCGCATGATCGCCGTGCACATGGTCCATCTCAACGAGGCCGAGATCGAGCTGATGGCGAAGAAGGGCGTGCACCTGGTGCACAACCCCAACTCCAACCTGAAGCTGGCCTCGGGCGTCATGCCACTCAAGGCACTGGAAGCGGCTGGCGTCAACACCATCCTCGGCACCGACGGCGCCGCCTCCAACAACCGCCTGGACATGTTCGGCGAGATCCGCTCGGCCGCGCTGCTGGCCAAGGGCATCACCGGCGACCCGACGGTGGCTTCCGCGCGCACGGCGCTGGAGATGGCCACCATCCGCGCCGCCAAGGCCATGGGCCGGGCTCACGACCTGGGCTCGCTGGAGATCGGCAAGCTGGCCGATTGCGTCGCCGTGTCGCTGGACAGCATCGAGTGCCAGCCGGTCTACAACGCCGCCGCCCAGCTCGTCTACGTGGCGGGCCGTGAGCAGGTCAGCAACGTGTGGGTGGGCGGCCGGCAGGTGCTCAAGGAGCGCCAGCCGACCACCATCGACGTGCCGGCGTTGCTGAGCGAGGTGCGGGACGTCGTCGGTCGCATGCAGGCTCAGGTCTGATGCCATGAACTTGCCGTGGAGCCAGCACGGTCACTTCAGCCTCGCATGGCGAGGCGAAGTGTTGGTACTGCGCCTGGAGGGCACCTGGAACGAGGTCGCCGCCGAGAAGCTACAGGAGGAGGGTGGCCGCCTGGCACGTGAGCATGCCGGCCGGCCCTGGGGCCTGCTCAGCGACACCGCCGCCTGGGAAGGCGCGACGCCCGAGGCGCTGGACGGCATCTGGGCCTTCTTCGAGGATGCCCTGGCTCACGGCTCGTCGCCGCGGCCACGGTCATTCCCGACAGCTTTCAGGCCCTCATCATCCAGCCCATGGCAGCCCGCGCCGCGGCGATGACCAACTTCCACGGCTGCGCCAGCGTTGCCGAGGCCGAAGCCTGGCTGCAGGGGCGCGGGCTGAGCCTCGAGT
>NZ_JBGCUM010000072.1:0-21530 GCF_054177665.1 Roseateles sp. P5_E8
CCACGTCCAGCGTGCGGCAGGCCGGCAGCACGCCGCGCATGGGCACGCTGCCGGGCGTGGGCTTGAGGCCGACGAGGTGGTTGAAGCCGGCGGGCACGCGGCCGGAGCCGGCGGTGTCGGTGCCCAGGGCCAGCGGCACCAGGCCGCGCGCCACCACCGAGGCCGAGCCCGAGCTGGAGCCGCCGCTCACATAGGCGGGCGCGAAGCTGTTGGGCACCTCGCCATAGGGCGAGCGCGTGCCGACCAGGCCGGTGGCGAACTGGTCGAGGTTGGTCTTGCCGATGACGATGGCGCCGGCCGCCTGCAGGCGCTGCACGCAGGTGGCCGAGTGCTCGGGCAGCTCGGCGAAGGCCGGGCAGGCGGCGGTGGTGGGCATGCCGGCGACGTCGATGTTGTCCTTCACGGCCAGCGGCACGCCCCACAAAGGCGTGGCCGGCCCGCGTGGCGCAAGTGCAGCGAGTTGCGTGGTTAGCTGTTCGGGCGTGCAGCGGTGGATCCAGGCGGTGTCGGCCCGGTCAAGGCTTGCCAGCAGGCCGGCCAGCAGCGTTTGCGGATCGGCGCCTGCGGCGTAGGCGGCCTGCCAGTCGGCGACGGTGTGCAGGGTCGTCATGCGTGGCCTTCCTCATGACCTTTGCCGCCCATGAATTCGCCAAGCGACTGGCGCGTGGCCTCGGCGGCCGGCACGTCGTGCACGATGCGGCCTTCGCTCATGACGACGATGCGATCCGCCAGGGACAGCAGCTCGTCCAGGTCTTCGCTGACCAGCAACACGGCCGCACCCCGGTTGCGCGCGGCCATCAGGCGGCCGTGGATCTCGGCGACGGCGGCGAAGTCCAGCCCGAAGACGGGGTTGCTGACCAGCAGCAGCTCGGCCTCGCCGGCCAGCTCGCGGGCCAGCACGGCGCGCTGCACATTGCCGCCCGACAGCGTGCGGATGGCGGCGCGCTCACCCTGCGTCTTGACGCCGTACTCGGCAATCCACGCCCGCGCCCGCTCGCGCAGCGCGCCCCAGCGCACCAGGCCGCCGCGCGCCCAGGGCGCCTCATCAAAGCTGCGCAGCGCCATGTTCTGCGCCACGCTCAGCGGGCCGACGCAGGCATTGCCCAGCGGCTCCTCGGGCAGGCTGCGCACCTTGCGGGCGCGGTTCTCGGCGCGGCGGGCCAGGAAGGCCTCACCGTCCACCGTCACGCGGCCGGCCAAGCGCGCCCGCTGGCCGACCAGGGCCTGCATCAGCTCGCGCTGGCCGTTGCCGCTGACGCCGGCGATGCCGACGATYTCGCCGCGCCGCACGCTCAAGCCCAAGTCGCGCACGGCGGGTTCGCCACGGTCGCCCATCACGTCCAGGCCGGTGATGGCCAGCTTGACCTCGCCCGGCGCGCGCGCCTCGCGCACCCACTTGGTTTCGGTCACCGCGCCGCTGTGGCTCTCACCCACCATCGCGGCGGCCAGGCTGTCGGGCGTGCAGTCAGCCACGGCGCCGGTGGCGGCCAGCGCGCCCTTGCGCAGCACGCTGACGTCGTCGGCATAGGCCATCACCTCGCGGAACTTGTGCGTGATCATCAGCACCGAGCAGGTCAGTGCATGGGCCTGGTCGCGCAGCGCGCCGAGCACCTCGTCGGCTTCCTGCGGCGTCAGCACCGAGGTGGGCTCGTCCAGGATCAGCAGGCGCGGCTTCAGGAACAGCTGCTTGAGGATCTCCAGCTTCTGCTTCTCGCCGGCCGACAGCTCGCTGGGCCGCGCATCCAGCGGCAGGCGGAACGGCGTCGTGCTCATGAAGGCGTCCAGCTCGGCGCGGGCGGCCTTCCAGTCCACCACCATGGGCAGCTTGCCGCGCGCCAGCAGCAGGTTCTCGGCGACGGTCATGCCGGGCACGACGGTGAAGTGCTGGTAGACCATGCCCAGACCCAGGTCGCGGGCCGCAACGGGCGAGTTGATCTCGCGCTCGCGGCCGTCCACCAGCACTGCGCCTTCCGTGGGCCGGTGGTAGCCGACGATGGCCTTCACCAGCGTGCTCTTGCCGGCGCCGTTCTCGCCCAGCAGCGCGTGCACGGTGCCGGGCCGCACGGTGATGGAGACGTCGTCCAGCGCCGTGAAGCTGCCGAAGCGCTTGGTGAGGCGGTAGGTCTCGAGATGCAGGGCGTGCATGAAGAAGGCCTCCTCAGAGCGGCGCCAGCAGGTCCAGCACGGCCTGCGAGTCGGCCACCGCGCCGAACACGCCGCCCTGCATCAGGATCATGTTCAGCGCGGCCGCGTGGTTGCCGGGGTCGGTGGCGCCGGTGCAGTCGGACAGCATCAGGCACTCGAAGCCGCGGTCGTTGGCCTCGCGCATGGTCGTGTGCACGCACACGTCGGTCGTGATGCCGGTCAGGATGAGGTTGCGGATGCCGCGCGTGTGCAGCACCAGCTCCAGGTCGGTGGCGCAGAAGCTGCCCTTGCCGGGCTTGTCGATGATGGGCTCGCCGGCGACGGGATAGAGCTCGGGAATGATGTCCCAGCCCGGTTCGCCGCGCACGAGGATGCGGCCGCAGGGCCCGGCGTCGCCGATGCCGCGGCCCTCGGTGCCGATCTGCCGCGAGCGCCACAGCTTGTTGGCGGGCAGGTCGGACAGGTCGGGGCGGTGGCCCTCGCGGGTGTGGATGACGTGCATGCCGACGCGGCGCGCGGCGGCCAGCAGCACCTTGAGCGGCTCGATGGGCGCGCGCGTCATGGACAGGTCGTAGCCCATCTTGTCGACGTAGCCACCGATGCCGCAGAAGTCGGTCTGCATGTCGATGATGACCAACGCCGTGTTGCTCGGGCTGATGTTGCCGTCGAAGGGCCAGGCATAGGGCCGGGAGTGCAGGGTAGGCATGGGGTTTCCTTTCTGGTCAACGTGAGACGCCAAGCTCGGCCGGCGCGCCCTTCAGCGACTGGCTGGTCGAGCAGGTGGCCACGAGAATCACCAGCGTCAGCACATAGGGCACGGCGTTGAACAGGTAGTAGCCGCCGCTCACGCCCACGCTCTGCAGCGCCGGGCCTATGGCCACCGCGCCGCCGAACAGCAGCGCCGCGCCCAGGCAGCGCCAGGGGTGCCAGCGCGCAAAGATGACGAGGGCCACGGCGATCAACCCCTGGCCGCTGGACAGGCCTTCGTTCCAGCTGCCCGGGTAGTAGAGCGACAGCGACGCGCCGCCCAGCCCGGCAATCGCGCCGCCCGCCGTTGTGGCCGCGATGCGCACCGCGTTGACCGAGTAGCCCAGCGCCCGCGCGGCATCGCTGCTGTCGCCGGCCATGCGCACCACCAGGCCCCAGCGGGTGTTCTTGAAACCCCAGGCCAGCAGCGCCGCCAGCGCCACGCCGATGGGGAAGAGGGCGTTGACCGACAAGGCCGTCTGCACGGCCGACGAGTCGCTCCAGGCGCCCAGTGGCAGCGACGGGATCTGCGGCGCCTGCGGCTGGATCAGCGGCTTGCCCAGGTAGAACGCCAGGCCCGTGCCCAACAGCATCAGCGCGATGCCGGTGGCGATGTCGGACACGCGCGGCAGCGAGCACAGCAGGCCGTGCAGCAGCGCCAGTAGCGCGCCGGCAGCGCAGGCCGCCAGCACGCCCAGCCACGGCGAGCCGCCCAGGTAGGCGCCGCCAAAGCCGGCCATGGCGCCGAAGACGAGCACGCCTTCCAGGCCGAGGTTGATGCGGCCGCTCTTCTCGGTCAGGCACTCGCCGAGGCTGACGAAGAGGAAGGGCGTGCCCACCCGCAGCGCGCCGCCGATGACGGCGAGCAGCAGGTCGGGGATGGAAGTCAGTTCAAGACTCATGCCGCTCCCTGAACGGTTGCGAGTGGGGCTGCGGAAGCGGGCCGCTTGGCCACGGCGCGCGGCGCAAACAGCCGCCCGCGCAAGGCCTCGGCCGCCAGGATGAAGACGAAGGCAAAGCCCTGCAGCACCAGCACCGAGGCGTCGGGCAGGTCCAGCCGGCGCTGCAGCAGGCTGCCGGCCGCCGCAAAGCCGCCGAACAGCACCGCCACTGGCGGGATGGCCCAGGGGTTGTGGCGAGCCACGAAGCTGACCAGGATGCCCGTGTAGCCCAGCCCGGCGATCACCGAGGCATTGGCCGCCGTGTGCACGGCCGCCACCTCGATGGCACCGGCCAGCCCCGCCGCCGCGCCACCCAGGGCACAGGCCAGCAGGATGATGCGGTCGGTGGGCAGGCCCACCAGGCGCGCGGTGCGGGCATTGCCGCCCACCACGCGCATCGCAAAGCCCGAGGCGCTGAAGCTCAGCCAGGCGCCACAGGCCACGCACACCAGCACGCCGATGACCAGGCCCCAGTGCACGTCGCCCAGCCACGATTCCATGGCCGCGTCGCCCATGATGGGGCCGATGCGAATGCCTTCGGCCAGTGGGTGGGTGGACGGCTTGTTCAGGCTCGCCGGATCCCGCATTGGCCCTTCGACGAAGTGCTTGAACAGCGCGATGGCGATGTAGGAAAGCAGCAGGCTGGAGATGGTCTCGTTGACGCCCCGCCACTGGCGCAACCAGCCGGACAGCATCACCCAGCCGCCACCCATCAGCGCCCCGGCCAGCAGCACCATGGCGCTGCCGAGCACGTTGGCGGGCGGCCCGAAGAGATAGGGCAGGCCGGCGCAGCCCAGGGCGCCCAGCACCAGCGCGCCCTCACCGCCGATCATCGTCAGCCCGGCCTGCGCCGGCAGCGCCACGGCCAGTGCCGTGAGCATCAGCGGCGCGGCGCGCAGGAGAGTGTTTTGCCAGGAGAAGGCATCGCCAAAGGCGCCCAGGAACAGCAGCTTCCAGGCCTCCACCGGGTCCGTGCCACCCAGCCACACGAACACGCCAAACAGCAGCAGCGCGGCTGTCAGCGCGAAGACGGGCAGCAGCAGGGCTTCGGCGAAGCCTTGCGCTCGTGAGGTGGCGACCATGGCGGCGGCTCCTGGTGCGGGAAGGAGGGCGGGGTCAGACCTTGCCGATGACGCCTTCGACCAGGTAGGCCATGCTTTCCAGCTCCATGTCCGTCTGCTTGAGCACCTTGCCCGCCGGGATCACCACCTTGCCGGTGTTGTCCTTCAGCTCGCCCTTGAAGATGTCGAAGCTGCCCGCGAGCATCTGGGCGCGGATGGCCTCGGCCTGCTTGCGCGCGCCTTCGGGCACCGAGCTGCCATAGGGGCTGCTCTTGACGAAGCCGTCCTTGAGGCCGCCGCGCACGAAGTTCGGGTGCGGCTTGCCGGTTTGCGCGGCTTCGATGATCTGCTTGTACGCGGTGATCCAGTTCCACTCGGCGCCCGTCAGGTAGGCCTGCGGCGCCAGCTTGGCCTGGCTGGCGTGGTAGCCGCAGACGAACTTGCCGCGCTTGGCGGCTGTCTCGACGATGACCTTGGGCCCGTCGACGTGCATGGTGAACACATCCACGCCCTGGTCGGCCAGGCTGTTGGTGGCCTCGGCCTCCTTGACCGGCATGCTCCAGTCGCCGGTGAAGATCGCCGTCGTCGTGATGGCCGGGTTGACGCTCCGTGCGCCCATCGTGAAGGCGTTGATGTTGCGCAGCACCTGCGGGATGGGCTTGGCGGCGATGAAGCCGAGCTTCTTGCTCTTGGTCGCGTGCGCCGCGATGACGCCGTTCAGGTACTGCGCCTCGTCGATGTAGCCGAAGAAGCTGCCGGCGTTCTTCGGGTGCTTGGCCGCGTTCCAGAGCCCGCCGCAGTGCGCGAAGCGCACGGCCGGGTACTTGGGCGCCAGGGCCAGGATGTGCGGGTCGAAGTAGCCGAACGAGGTCGGGAACAGCAGGCCCGCGCCGTCCTGGGCAATCATGCCCTGCATGGTCTTCTGCACCGAGTTGGTCTCGGGGACGTTCTCCTCCTCAACCACCTTGAGGCCCGGCATCTTCTTGACCAACGCTGCGGCCTCGGCATGCGCCTGGTTGTAGCCGTAGTCGTCCCGCGGGCCGACGTAGATGAAGCCCACCGTCAAGGGTTTCTGGGCCAGTGCCAGCCCACTCCACCCGGCGGTCATCACCCCCGCCCCGGCAGCCCCCGCGCTGCTCAGCCAATCCCGGCGGTTCCACTGCGATCGCGTCATCTCGACTCTCCTCAGGTTGTTCGGCCACGACATGCGCCCGGCTGCGTGCTGGACGGTGTTCAGGCTGGTATACAAGCAGAGGTCGTGCCAGCTCGCCCGCTCCGAGAGGCTGGGTTGAAGCGCACTCGGGCGGTGCGAAAACGGGGCTCAGTGGCGCGAATCGGGGCACGTGGGCACGATCCGGGCCTCAGCCCGGCGCGTCGCCCAGACCGCCCCGCTCAGGCCGTTGCCGGGGGATCGGTTGAAGCGCGTCTGGCTCTTTGCGGCGGTCGTCCGGGAAGCGGATTCGCAAGTGGAAGCGGGCGCCGTTGCGGGTCAGGCAGGGTGGCTTCTTCGCCAATGTCGTCCCATACGCAATTCCCAATCGGCTGGCGGAGAGCCGGTCATCCGCGCGCGGGTTTCCGACTCTTCACCAGAAGCAATACAACGGATGGCTGCACTCCGGTTGCTAGGTCCTGCGCGCCGCTACGCCGGAAACGCTTGTAGCGGCTTTCCCTTAGCACTGGTCATGGCTGGTGTGCGCGCGACGTTCATCACCCAATTGACCATCGTGAAATAGCCAATGAGCGTGGTGAGTTCGACGACGCTCTGCTCACCGAACGTCGCGAGCGCCGCGGCGTAAGTGGGGTCGCTCACGCCATGCGTGTGCAGCAGCTCGTGGGCGAAGTCGAGGGCCAGCTCTTCGTCGGCTTGCAGTCCCTTGGAGCGGGCCCCCAGCCGCAACGACTCCACTGCGTCGGCATTGACGCCTGCCTGCACCGCCAATGGCGCGTGCATCAGCCCCTCGAATTGGTTTCCCTCGTGGCGTGCGGTGGCGCAGATGACGAGCTCGCGCACGCGCGCATCGATCGCGCTCCCAAAGCGAAGGAACTCGCCGACCTTGGCAACGCGGTCCAGCAAATCCGGGCTGCGCAGCAGCGGCAGGAAGGGGCCATAGACGCCTTTGCGCGGCCCGTCGATGAGCGCCTGTGCCGCGACGCGCTGTGCGTCGTTCATTGCATCGGCAGCGGGCATAGGCAGGCGCTCGCGAGCGTGCGCGGCAAATCCTTGTTCAGTGGGCATGGGAAGTCTCCGTTGACAGGCGAGGGGCGCGCGACTCGCGCAAGAGCCACGCAGCGGTTGCAAAGAGCGACGCTGCCGCGACCTGCAACGCGATGTCCAGGCCGTTCGTGCGCAGCGACGGGACGTTGAGCAGCAAGGCCGACGTCACAGGACCAGCAATCTGCCCGATGGCAAACGCTGCGGTCATGCGGCCGATCGCGCTGCGTGGGTCTCCTTGGGTACGGGCGCGCGCGACCTGCACGCCTGCGAGCGTGACGATCATGAAGGTGCCGCCGACCAGCAGCGCCGACAGCAGGATGACAAAGCCATGGGTCCACAGGCTGGGTAGCAGCGTCCCAACGCCCATCAACGCCTGGCAGACAGCCCACACTTCAATGTGCGGTCGCCGTTCCAGCCACCGGCCGGCGAGGATGGTGGAGACTGCGGCGATGCCACCGAACACCGGCCATGCCAGGCCGAACGAGGCAGGGTCGTCGACCACGTTACGTGCGAGCACAGGCAGGAAGGTGGCCGGCAGGATGTAGCCAAAGCCCATGACGCCATAGCAGAACATGAGGCCCCACGAGACACCAGCGCCGGACCCGGGCGTGGCTGGCGCTGGTGGTGCAGGCGCCTGGACTTGGCGCAGCACGAACACGACGGGCAGCGACAGCACCAGCGCCAGCAGCGCAAGCTGCAGCCACAGTGTGACCGCGGCGACGTTGGCCACGCCGGCCGCCCATCCGTGCAGTCCGGCGAGCGCGATTCCGGCGCCGACCCCTGCATAGACCCAGCTGGCCGTCTGCGATTTGCCCGCCTGACCTAATGTCCCCAGGCACCACACGGCAGTCGCGACGAACACCCAGGCAGAAGCCATGCCCGCAAGGAAGCGCCATGTGCCCCAATACCCTACGGCCCACGCCCCCGGCCATGCCATGGCCGCCGTGAGCACGACCGTCAGCACCAGGCCCAGCAGCGCTAGCTGGGTGGCGCGGCCTGGCAGCTTTCGGGCGGTCAGCGCGCCCGCGAGGTATCCGAGATAGTTGGCGGCCGCGATCCAGCCTCCGGCAGCCACGTCCAACTGGCCCTCGCGAATCATCAGCGGCAGCACCGGCGTGAACGCAAAGCGGCCGATGCCCATCGCGACCGCCAGCGACAGCGCACCCGCGATGCACAACGCGAAGGTCGACGGGGCGCGGGCTGCGGTTGTCATGGCTGTGCAGTAGACCGAGAATCGGTCCCAGCGACAAATGAATATTCCTGAGCAACCATTCTTTCCATGAGAAGCATCGACCTGGACTCGCTGGAGATCTTTCGTGCCGTTGCTCAGGAAGGCGGCGTGATCCGCGCCGCGCAGAAGTTGAACCGCGTGCAGTCGAACGTGACCACGCGTGTGAAGCAGCTCGAGCAGCGCCTAGGCTG
The DNA here is from genome assembly GCF_054177665.1 of Roseateles sp. P5_E8. Taxonomy (NCBI): domain Bacteria; kingdom Pseudomonadati; phylum Pseudomonadota; class Betaproteobacteria; order Burkholderiales; family Sphaerotilaceae; genus Roseateles; species Roseateles sp. P5_E8. The sequence goes on from NZ_JBGCUM010000072.1 coordinate 8,532, forward strand.
CCCGCTGTTCCGCCGGCAGGGCCGCGGGCTGGTGCTTTCGCCCGAGGGTGAGCGGCTGCTGGCCTATGCGCATCGGCTGTTTCGCCTGGCCGACGAGGCCGAAAGCGAGTTGCGCAGCGGCAAGCCCACAGGCGTGCTGCGTCTCGGCTCGCTGGAGAGCACGGCGGGCAGCCGGCTCGCGCCCATCCTGTCGCGCTTCCACACGCTGTACCCCGACGTGGTGGTGGAACTGGCCACCGGCACCACCGGCGCCCTGGTGCAGCGGGTGTCCAGCTTCGAACTGGACGCGGCGTTTGTATCGCAGCCCTTCACGGCACCCAGCCTCAATGCGATGAAGGTGTTCGAGGAAGAGCTGGTGTGCATCACCGCGCGTGGTGTTCCGCTGGTCACGCGCGCATCGGACCTCGCAGGCATGACCTTGATCGCCTTCGCTGAAGGCTGCTCGTACCGCAAGCGCATGCAAGACTGGCTGGGTGCGTCGTCGGTGATGCCTGCGCGCACGCTGGAGTTTTCGTCATACCAGGCGATGGTGGCCTGCGTGGCGGCCGGCACCGGATTCGCGCTCGTGCCGAAGTCGCTGCTGGCGACACTCACGTCGTCACAAGAGGTGCAGCAGCATGAAGTGCCAGCGAAGTTGCGCAGGAATGTCACGCATCTGGTGTGGCACGGGCTGGCGATGACGGCTCTGACGAAGCTCCAGGAGCTGCTGTGACCCGCTGCGAACCCCGCTGAGGGGCGACGTTCTTCTGGCGCTTCCGATGCTCTGGCGGGCACTCGCACTCGCCCCTGGGAAGCACAAAAGGAGCGGTCAGAAAGGGCCGGAGGGCCGGACGGAGGGGCGGCGTTGGAAGCGCCGGTCAAGCGTCAAGGTGGAACCCCTCAAAGACCGCTGGTATACACGCCATCTTCATGCGCCGGCAACAGCGTCTGTGTCGGAAAGGCCAGGTAAACAAAGGAACCGACACAGCGCGTCCACGCGGTACTGGCGGCCTATTTGGTCGACAGCACCAGCACCGTCACTGAATACGGCGCGAAGCTGTAGTTGAACTGCTTGCCGAGCCCGCTCGCCTTGCTCGTCACCGGCACCACCTTGGTCGGCTCGGCGATGGTGTTGGTGTCTTCCTTGTGCGTCGAGCGCAGTACGATTGCCTCGCCTTCGGCCGCCACCTTGACGGCGCCGGCCAGGTCGACCTGCACCGTCTGCGCGTTGCCGATCGCGTTGACGACCTTCAGGTAGATCTCGCCGCGCTGGTCCGACTTGGTCGCCGAGAAAAACATCGTCGGCACCTGCCTGGCCGGCGGCACGTCCTGCGGCGTCTCCTTCTTGGCCTCTTGCTGCCAGGTTTGCATGCTGACCTTCTCGGCATGCACCGGCAGCGAAACATTGCCCAGATAGTTGCTGAACATCTTTTGCGCGTAGTACGACGGCGAACCGTAGCTGGACTGCGCGTTGTAGCCGATCAGGTTGTACTGCCACTGCATGCCGCCCGGGTTCACGTTCACAAACAGCGGCGCGTAGCAGGACATCTCGACGATGTCGGCATTGCGCTCCATGCCTGCCATGAAGGCGGCATCGGCCAGTGCGGCGTGCAGGTTGGTGGTCGGCGAGCCTTCTTGTCCGGCCCATTCGCCGATAAAGACCTTCGGCCCGCTGCGCGCATAACTGTCGTAGCGCGCGGCGTCGTTCATCATCTCCATCGGGTTGTAGTAGTAATGCTCGTCGATCAGGTCGGGCACCCGGCTGGACAACTTCTGTTGCTGGCCCAACCAGTCCTTGCCGTTGACCGTGGAGATCAGTTTGATCTTCGGGTACTTCTTCCTGATGGCGTCGTGGAACTGGGTGTAGCGGCCGTCGTAGGTCTTGTTCTTCTCGAAGCCATCCTCGTTGCCGATCTCGACATAACGCAGCTTGAACGGCGCCGGATGGCCGTCCTTGGCGCGCTTCGCGCCCCACTTCGTGCTCACGTCGCCGGTCACATATTCGATCTCGTCGAGCGCGTCCTGGACGAAGGGCTGCAGTTCCTTGCCGACCGGGACGGACTCGCCGTTGAGCGCGTAGCCGGCGAACACCGCCAGCACCGGCTCGGCCTTCATGTCCTCGCACCACAGGAGAAATTCGAGCAGCCCCATGCCGTCGGTAGAGCGGTAGCCCCAGGTGCCGGGATTGCCTGGACGCTGCTCGATCGGGCCCAGCGTTTCCTTCCACTTGAAGCGGTTCGTCACGCTGCCGCCTTCGACATAGTTCCCGCCGGGGAAGCGCAGGAAGCCCGGCTTCATATCGATCATCTTTTGCATCAGGTCGGGCCGGAGGCCGTTCGGCCGGTCCTTGTGGGTCGGCGGGAACAGCGACACCAGGTTGAACCACACCTTGCCCGGACTTTCGGTGGCAAGCACCAGGCGCGCGTCGGCGGTCGGCTTGACGTTCGCACCGGTGGCGAGGGTGACGCTGTAGCGCTTCCACCCACCGTCGATGCGGCCGCCTTCGGCCTGGGCGTAGACGGTCTTGCCGTCGACACCTTCAATGCTGATGGTCAGCGGCACGCCGGCGGCGCCGGACGTTTTGGCGTAAAAGCTGGCGCGGTAGCTGGTGTTCGGCGTGACCGGAATGCCCCAGTAGCCAGCATTGGCGATACCGACACGGTGACCCGGCGAAGCGTTCTCGGCGTCGATCCGCAGACTGGTCGTCAGGGCGGTGCCGGCGACCGGGTAACGCTCGTCGAGCGCCATCGCGGCGCTACCGCCGGCGTCTTGCACCAGCGACCAGTGTTCCGGCGTGGAGCCGTGATTCTTGAAGGCGCGATTACGCGCCAGTTCCGCATACAGGCCGCCATCGTAGGAAAAGTTGATCTCCTCAGTCATCAAACCGTACAGGGTCGGGCTGACCGGCAGGCCGGGCTTGGCGAGGTCGATCCGGACGGTGGTCTGCGCCATCGCCAGCGGGGCGATCAGTGCGACCAGCGACAGCAGGCGCCGGGCGCGGAAGCGGCTTTGCACGACGGCGGCGGCGGAAACGTGCCGCCGCGAGCGGCGGGAAAGTTTTGGTGTCATACCTTGTTTTGATGAAAGAGGTTGATGTCGTGGACCGCGTTAGTCACAGCTTGCGCGGTTCGCATCGCCGGCCGGCATGCCCAAGACGATGCCGCTACCCCGCGCTCATGCAGGCCAGGCCTTCTTGGTGCGTCGTCGAAGCTCGTGGCCTCAGCGTCGTTGTGCTTTTTTGGTATTACCAGAGTATCGCACTTTAAAAAAGTGGTCATACCAAAATAACAGCCCGTGACAGCCGGCATACAGCGATGCATTGCGACCGCTGCACCAAGCTTGAGCGACATGTGGTTCGGATCGTGACCCTTGCCGTAGGCGTTGCAGATCGGACGTTTTTGGACCATTCCGTGCCTGCTCGTGGCGTGAGGATTAGATGAACGGACGCCGGTCGAGCGTCAATTTCAATGGCCGCTCCGTGTGCAGCAGGCCGGGAAGGGTCTGCTGGAGTTCAGCCAGGGCACCCATGACTCCGTTCAGTGCGTGAAGGTCCTGGAAGGCCAGCGGCTGGTGCAGCACCCGCTGCATCAACTGACCGACGTAGCGTCGGGCGAATTGCTGCAGCTCAACCAGCACCTCCGCGTACCGGTACCCGCATTGGCGCACCGACCGCGTGAGGACATAGAGCCAGTCCAGCTCCGCGAAACCGGCACCTTGTCCCAACTGCGGGTACAAGCGCTCGCGATAGACGCGCAGAGCGGTGTCGATGAGGGCTTCCGGGCGCGGAATGGGCTGCCGCAGGGCGGTGTGATTGAAGAGGTAGTGAAAGGCTGCGGCGAGCGCGTCGAACGCAGGTGCGCCGGTCGGATTTTGCGTGGACTGGAGACTGCCTTTGCGCCAAAGACCCGTGGCGGGATCCTGCTCGCGTGCCAGCCAGGCGAAGTAGCGCTCATGCAGAGATGCCGAAGCGTCTCCAGCGATCACCAGGGCAGCGAAGGCGCCGGCACCGGCGTGCGAAGCTGGCCACGGATGCTGCCAGTCCAGACCTTCAAGCAAGCCCTCGATCGCACCGGCATCGTTGAGGGAGCGCAAGGCTTTCAGCGGATGCAGCGCACCAGCGTCAAAGAGTTCCAGCGCCGCCAGCACATAGGCGGTGGCGTGGGTGGCGCTGTGGTTGGCATCTGCAAAGAGTCCGGTTTCGGCCGACTGGCCGCTGCGCAGGTAGCGCACATAGGCTTCGCGTTCGGCCTGCTCGCGCGGGAAGTGGCCGACCGTGTAGAGGATGCAGGCAGCCGCGGCGCTGCCATAGCTGCGCGGCTCGGCACCGGCGGGGCGCTGCTTGGCCAGGTCGCCGAGGAATCGGCTGCATTGGCCTCGTTGAACTGTGGCCTGCCTCACTGCGTTGAGGGCCGCGTCGACGATGGGTTGTATGTCCATGGACCCAGCCGAGGCAGGCGCCGCAGTTGATGCGGTCGCTTGGCTGCCTGCGTACATGGCCATGGAGAACCCGACCGCACGGGTCAGACACTGGCGGCGGGATGCCAGCGCGGCGGCCGAAGCGCCGACGATGCGGGTCGGATTCATGGCGTATGGGCCGCGTGTCGGAAAGGCATCAGTTCGCCGCCGCGATAGCTTCGGCCGCGAGGTCGCCGTACGAGCTGAAAACGTTCGTGTGGGTCGTCGCTGCCAGCCCCGCCCTCAGGCATGCATCTGCGACGTCGTGCGGCACGTCTGCGACGGCAATGCCGCCGACCACCTTGCCGGCGTAGTGCAATGGCATTGAGCCCGCATGAGCGTTCCATCTTTCTGGCGCGGATTCGATGGCGGCCTTGAAGGCTGGGTCCGAAAGAACCCGCGGCTCCATCACCGAGCCGGGCAGGTCATGAAAGGCGGCGGTCGCGGCTTTTCTAGGCGCCGCTACGGGGGACCTGCTGGCGCCATCGGCTCTCACGACGACCTTCGTGACGCCTTTTGAATCAACGACGCTCAGGCTGGGACGCACTCCCCGGTTCTCACACGCGCTGAGAACCGACCTGGCCATTTCGAGTGCGTGCTGCAGAGTGATTTCCTGGGCGCTCAAATGGTGAGAACAAGCCAGCGTCAGCAGTGCCATCGGGAACTTGAAGCATTTCATGGGATAGGGTCCTGTGTGACTTGCCCGGCTGGCTAAAAGGAGCCCCCGGCACGGAGCCGGGGGCCAGAACTTCTCCGCGGGGTACCGCCTCGAAGACCTGCACCAGGAAGTTGCAGGAAAACCGTGTGAGCAATGCCTGTTCGGAGGGTTTCGATCTCCTGTGCCGCGGCACAAGAACCTCATGACGAGCCATGCATGAGGGTCTGCGGACTGGCCATTCAGGGTTTGGGGCTGCTGACCGTGGCTGGGTCATAAGCCAAGTCGACCATGGCCTGGCGCTCGGCCATGACGCGCTCCCAGCGTGACAGGCGCTCGGCATCGTTGCCTTCAGGCTTCGGCAGCAGGGCGATGGGCAGACGGACGGGGCCGGGCGGGTCGCGTCGCGGCTCGGCGATGGGCAGCTTCGTGACGGGCCGGCCCAGGTTCATCACCTCGGTGCCGGCGAGGAGCAAGCCGCCGGTGCCGTAAAGCTCGTGATCGTCGGCGCCAGACGGTTCCGGCTGATCGCCGGCGCGTTGGGCGTAGCCGAGCAAGCCGTTGGGCTGGATCAGCCGCGCCAGGCCTGCCCAGGCGCGCGTGACGCGGGGCAGGTAGGCCTGACGGTCAAGCAGCCCATGGTTGACCCCCCAGGCCATCGCATAGGTGTAGAAGGCCGACCCGGTGGACTCGGCGCCCGACGGATCCTGATCGTCGAGCAGGCTCGTGGTCCAGAGCCCGTCGTTGCGCTGCAGCTGCGCAACGCTGGCCATCATGGTCTGGAAGACCTGGACGTAGCGCGGGCGCGTGGGCCAGCTTTCCGGCATAGTGTCGAGCAGGCGCGCCAGTCCCGCCACGACCCAGCCATTGCCGCGACCCCAGAACATCGGCTTGCCATTGCGCGTCTTGCGCGTGAAGAAGCGCTCGTCCCGGAAGAACAGGCCGTGCTCCTTGGACCACAGCCGGTCGTAGGTTCGCCACCATTGCACGTCCATGGCCTGGAGGTAGCGCGGATCGTTCGTCTGCGCAGACATGCGGGCGTAGACGGGTGGCGCCATGAAGAGCGCATCGCACCACCACCACACCAGTTGGTTGGGCGCGGGTTGCACCTGGAGGTGCGGCAGCGTCCAGTCCAGGCGCTGCCGCAGCGGCGCGATCTCGCCGGGCTCACCACTGCGAGCAGACAGCTCCTGGTAGACCTCGCCGATGGCGATGTTGTCCGCGTCCAGCATGTTGCGGGGTGACCAGGCGCCGAGCAGGCCGAAGTTGAAATGCTCTGCCACGTTGCGGACATAGGCTCGCGGGCCGGGTTCGTCGGACACGCGGGCGAGTCGGCCCAGGCCGACGAGGAAAGCCGCGGAGATCCAGTTGGCCGACACGACGCCGCGCCCTCTGCGTGCAGGCACATGGAGCGGCGTCTCGGAGAGCCGCGCGATTTCCGCAGCGGCGCTGTTCTCCAGCAACTTCAGCACTCGCGGCGCATCAGGAACTGCGGTCGGATCGAAGCGCAGGTCAGCCGCGACGAGGGCGTTCGTGCGCAACGCGACGGACTTTGACGTCTGAGCCGCTGTGATCAGCGGCACCGCCAGCAGGATTGAAGTCAGGACCAGCCGGAAGCTCCGGCTGCTTGCGGAATAGCGAGACATCTCTGTGTGTGAGGTTGCCGTCACGCAGGCCGGCGGGCGGCTGCGTGAACGGTCGGAATCAGGCGCCGTGGGCAACGTTGCCCACGGCTGGGCCAGCCAGACTTCGGCTGGAAAGGGCCTGCGGCCGCAACCCCTGCCTGGGGGGCACGGGGGTTTGCCGCGCGGCCTGGCAGGAAACCCGGCCGCCGGCCGGGTCGGCATCTTCCGATGCCGAACTTCCTCAGARCTTGTACGACATGCCTGCGCCGAACGTGCGGCCGAAGTGGGCGTACAGCCACGTGTCGTCACGCTGGCTGTCGCGGCCATAACGCAGCGGCTGATCCGTCAGGTTCGCGGCTTCGACGGTCAGCTTCAACTTGGGCGTCACGTTGTACGACGCCGAAAAGTCGATGTTGGTCGAAGCGTTCACGAACGAGACGTCGTGGCCGTTCACATCGCCCAGCACGTTGATCAGGTACTTGGACCGATACGCGGCGGAGACACGCGCGCTGAACTTGCTGTCCTCGTAGTAGAAGGTCAAGTTGCGCGCATCAGGCGACATGCCCACCAGGTTGGCGTTGATCGACAGTTGCGGCAGCGTCGGCGTGGCGGTGCGGGTGATGTAGTTGATGGTCGACTTCACGTGCGTGACGTTCGCCAGCAGGCCGAAGTTGCTCCATACGCCCGGCAGGAAGCTGAACGGCAGCTGCAGGTTGGCCTCATAGCCGGTCAATGGGCCGCCCGGCGTGTTGGCGGCGCGGCCGACCGTCACGATGGACGAGGGCAGCGTGGGGCAGGTCGGATTGGTGCCGGTGATGGTGCAGGTGCCGCCGCCCGTCAGCAAGCCGTCGGGCAGGCCAAGTGAGCTGTAGGCGACGCGCTCGCTGACACGCTGGATGTAGCTGTCGATCTTCTTGTGGAAGATGCCCAGCGACACCAGCGAGTTCTTGGCAAAGTACCACTCGGCCTGCAGGTCGAAGGTCTTGGCGCGGACGGGGTTCAGCTCCGGGGCACCGATGCTGACCGTCTGCGCATTGGTGTTGACGGAGGCCGTGGGCGCCAGGTCCGCGTACTCGGGGCGCGACAGCGTCTTGCTGGCCGAGAAGCGCAGGTAGACGTCCTTAGGCAGCTGCGCGGTCAGGTTGAAGGAGGGCAGGGTGTCGCGGTAGGTCTTGTCGAAAGACACCGGCTGCAGCGCGCCGTTGACGTTCACGAGCGCAGACGCGTTGGCCTTCGTCTCGGCGGTGCGTACACCGACGTTGCCGCGCAGCACGATCGGACCGACGTCGTAGTTGAAATCGGCCGCCAGATAGGCCGCGTTGATCTTTTCCTGGATCGTGCGGTTGGACTGGCCCAGCGTGTTCAGCTGCGAGCCCGGAACGGCAGCGCAGTGGCATTCGATGTCCCACACCTGGCGGAACTTGTCGAGGTCGACAGCCACCCACTGGTTGGGATAGCCCGAGCCTTCCAGTCCCTTGCCGAAGTTGGAAATCATCCGTGTCACGCTGGCCATCTGGAACCCCGCCGGATTGGCCAGGCCGTTCTGCGTGCCGGAGCTGATCTCGAAGTTGTCCCAGGTGTTCTTGCGCGACGACAGGCCGCTGCGCAGCGTGATGTTGTCGCTGACTTCCCAACTGCCGCCCACGGCGTTGGTGCGCAGGTTGTTGCCGGTGTTCAGGACCCGGCCCACGAAACCGCCGCGGACGGTGCCGTCCGCAAGGGTTGGCGCGAACGAGAAGTTGGCCGGGTTGGCCACGTCGACGCCGAAGGTCAGGTTCGGCACGTTGCGGTTCTGGCGGAAGTCGAACGAGAAGCCGTTGGCGTTGGGCGAGTCCAGTTGCACCGTGGCACGCATGGGCGAGTTCAGCCGGCTGTTCGAAATGCCGGTCATGAAATCAAGCTTGATGGTGTCGGTCAGCTTGTGCGTGACGTTCAGCGCGTGCTGGCGGAACGCCGTGTTGTTGACGTCGATCAGGCCTTCGGAGCGCACGTCCACGCCGTTGAACTTGCCGTACTCCCAGCTGCCGTTGCTGTTGAAGGAGGCTTCGGTGATGGAGGTCTGCGGCTTGCCGTTGGAGGCCAGCGGGCGGCCGAAGGAGATGGCCGAGATGTAGTTGTCGTAGCGGTTGTTGTCGAACTTGCCGCCGAGCAGGTCGAGGCTGACTTCAGTTGCTTCCGACGGCTTCCACTGCAGGCCCGCCGTCACGCCCAGGCGCTCGTACTCGGCGACAGAGCGGCGATAGCGCGGGATGCGCGGATGGAAGGCGCCGCTGCCTGCGGCAGGCGTGGCGACGGTGCCCCCGAAGTTGTCGGTGCGGCCGAACACGTCTTGATAGGCGGCCAAGTTCGACGTGCGGGGCAGGTTGACGCCGCAGTTGTTGGCGTCGATGCCCTTCACGGCGTTGTTGGCCGGGTTCTGAGGCGTGAAGCCCACGGGGGAGCAGAAGCCCGAGCCGCCGTCGCTGGCGGGCAGAAGTTCGACGGCTTCATAGCCTTCTTCCGTGGCGCTGCGCTTGGACCAGGCGCCGGACACAAGGAAGCCGATCTTGCCGATGTCGGTCTGTGCGCTGGTCGTGAACAGGGCTGACAGGCGAGGCGCCGAGCTGCGGGCCAGGGTGTTGTAGTTGGTCTGCGCGCCGAAGGTGAGCGTCTGGTTGCGGAAGTCGAAGGGGCGCGCGCTGCGCAGGTCGACGGTGGCGCCGAGCGAGCCTTCCTCGACGTCGGCCTGTGAGGTCTTGCGAACAGACAGGCTGTTGAAGAGTTCGGAAGCGAAGACGGAGAAGTCGAAGGCGCGGCTGCGGTTGGTGCTGCCATTGATGTCGGACGCGCCGGTGGCCGAGATGGCTTCGATGCCGTTGATGCGCACGCGTGTGAAGCCGGCGTTCAGGCCGCGCACGGTGATCTGCTTGCCTTCGCCGCCGTCGCCTCTGGCGAGGGCCACGCCGGGCACGCGCTGAAGCGACTCCGCGAGGTTGGCATCGGGAAACTTGGAGACGTCTTCAGCCTTGATGACATCGACGAGACCATCGGCGTTTTTCTTCAGATTGAGCGCGCTATTCAGGCTGGCGCGAAAGCCGGTCACGACGACGGCGTCCAGCTTGTTTGGGTCTTCCTGGGCCATCGATCCACTGGCAAGGGCAGCGCTCGCAATCGCGATCAGGCTCTTGCGCAGCTTCTGTTCGCCGCCATTGCGTTGAAGTTTCTTCATTCGATCTCCGTTGGTTGTTTCTCTGGTGCCTTGTCCGGCTGCGCGAATGGTCGTCGTACAACATGCGCGAATCAAGGGTGCTTGGAGAAACGCTCACCGTGTTGCGCGCAGCAACGCCCGTATTGCCGAAAACCMGCATGAATGCTGGGAGAAACCGCTACGCGCTCATAACGAGCGTCGTTTCCATGTTGTGGTCTGCGAGGCCCGTCTCTCGCGCAAATAGTCATACTTTTCGTACGATGTCGTACAACATAACGTGGCCTTGCCTTCATCGCCCTCTATGTCACGATCAAGGCAACGCGCGGCCTGCCTGACATCAGGCTGGGCAGTTAGCACTTGAAGCCAGGCGGTCCCAGCAGCGCTTCAGTCGAGTCAGCGCGTAGCGGTGAGCTGCAATCGCCCGGGCTGCAGCCCTTGGCTCGTCACTTCGACGGTGAAGTCTCCCGCGCCAGCCCCTCGAACCAGCGCCACGGCATGCCCGCCGTAGGCCGCGCGGTCAGGCGACCCGAAGGTGTTGTGGTCTATCGACGAGGCGTTGTCCGTCGCCAGCAGTTTGGCCGCGCCGCGCACCGAGAAGCGCAGCAGGTTGGCGGCACCCGGGACGGTCACGCCGTTGGCATCGACGACACGTGCGCGCACATAGGCCAGGTCGTCAAAGGACGATCCGACCTGGGACTTGTCCGATTGCAGTTCGATGCGGACCGCGGGGCCCGCCGTGCGCAGGCTGGCGGACAAGCCGTTCGCGTCCGGGTCACGGCAGACGGCGCGAACGTCGCCTGGTTCGTAGGTCACCGCCCAGCGGCGCGCAGAGGCATCCTCATTGATCGGCTTGACGCCCAGGGACTTGCCATTCAGGAAGGCCTCGACCTGCTGGCAGTTGCTGTAGACCTCGATGGTCTCGGGATGCGGCGAGGCGTCCTGCGGCGTCCAGTCGGCGAAGAGGGCGACCTTGGGGCGGGGCGTCGCGACGGCGATCATCGTTGGCAGCACGGGCTGGTTGGGGCCGCCGGCGCCATCGGTGGCCGGTCCGGCTGCGGCGGGGTCGGCATTGCGCACGACGTGCAGTGTGGGCTGTTCGGACCACCAGCTCTCGCGTTGCATGCCGATGATCTTCTGGCGGCCGGTTCGGTCCAGCAGGCCGGCGGGGTTCTGGACATTGGGCCAGCCCGAGCGATTGGCTTCGCCGAGATAGTCCACCCCCGTCCACAGAAACATGCCTGCAAAAGGCGCGTAGTCCCGCACGGGCACCCAGTTGACACGGTTGTGGCCGTTCTCGGTGCCGACGATGCTGCGTTTGGCGTTCTGCTTGCTGGCGGCGATAAGTTCGTTCTCGCGGTAGTTCTGGCCGACGACGTCCAGCATGTCGGCGAAGCCGTTGTCATAGTCCTTGGTGACGTTGGGCCGGAACAGGCCCATGGTCACGGGCCGAGTCGGGTCGTTCGCATGGATGATGTTGAGGATGCTGCGCAGGGCCGCCTTGGCCTGGACCGGATACGCCGTGTCGTGGATCTCGTTGCCGGCGCTCCACAGGACGATGCTGGGATGGTTGCGGTCGCGGCGCACCATGTCCAGCGTGTCGCGCTTGTGCCAGTCGCCGAAGAACAGGTGATAGTCCTCCGGCGTCTTGCCGACGTTCCACTGGTCAAAAAGCTCGTCCATCACCAGCAGGCCGAGTTCGTCGGTCAGGTCCAGGAACTCGGGGCTCGGCACGTTGTGCGCAGTGCGTATGGCGTTCACGCCCTGCGCCTTCAGTGCGCCCAGGCGTTGCCGCCAGACATCCAGCGGAACGGCCGCACCAACGGCACCGCCGTCGTGGTGCAAGGCGACGCCCTTGAGCTTGAAGTTGCGGCCGTTCAACCAGAAGCCGGTGGCCGGGTCGAAGCGCGCCTCGCGCAGGCCGAAGACCACGGTTTCGTCGTCCTGCACCTGGCCGTCGGCGCCGAGCACGCGGATGGTGGCGCGGTAGCGCGCGGGGCTGTTGATGTCCCAGCGCTGCGGCTTGGGCAACTCGACGGTGGCGCGCAGGATGTCGGTGCGTCCGGCAGCAAGCTCCACCGCAGCCGGCGTTATGCGCGCGACCTCGCGTTGGTCGGGGCCGGTGATGACGATCTCCAGCCGGGCCGCGGCCTTCTGCGCGGTGTCGTTGCGGACGTCGGTAGCAATGGACAGCGTCGCCTTGTCCGCGGCGATGGCCGTCGCATAGACGAAGGCGCCGCCCTGAGGGATGTGGATGTCGCCGGTCTCGATCAGGCGGACGTGTCGGTAGATGCCCGAGCCGTTGTACCAGCGCGAGGACGGCGCCGCCGACGTGTCGGCCCTGACCGCGAGCACGTTGGCGCCGTCGGCGCGCAGGTGCCGGGTGATGTCGTAGCGCTGGCTGACATAGCCCATGGGCCGGTGGCCGACGTGATGGCCGTTCAGCCACACACCGCTGCGCTCCATGATGCCGTCGAACTCGATGAAGTAGCGGCGTCCCGGCCGCGGCTTGACGTCCAGCGTCCTGCGGTACCAGGCCACGCCCGTCGGCAGGAAGCCGTTCTCACCGCCCGCCTTGGCGTCGGGATCGAAGGGGCCGGCGATGGCCCAGTCGTGCGGCACCGATACCACTTGCCAGGCAGCGTCGATAAAGACCCGCGTCTCGGCGCCTTCAGGATCGGCCTGGATGAAGCGCCAGTCGTGCGGCAAGGGCGTCACGACTCTCGGCGCGGCAAGCGCGGCCGGGGCAGCCAGCCCCAGGCAGGTGATCCAGCCGATGGCTCGCCACAGTGCTCCGGCGATGCCGCGCCTGTGGAGCGATGCCACGCTTCCCATCAGTGTGTTGCGCATGACGTTCATCGTTGCAATTCCCCGGCGGGTTGGTCCAGCAGTTGGATGGAGGTGGCAGGCCCGAGGTTGGGCGATACCCACTCTCTGAGAGCCCAGGCGATCTTCTTGTCGGGCGTGATCTCCAACACCTGCACGGTGCCGGGCCACTGGGCCGGCTTCAGACTGCCGGCCACCCAGTTGGCAAGCACGGTGTTTCCGTTAGCAAGGCGCGACACCTCCTGGACATTGCGCAGGTCGTATCCAGCCTGCGC